>CAIZMD010000794.1 GCA_903933995.1 uncultured Bacteroidota bacterium | reverse complement strand
GGATAACGCCGATGGCGATTTTAAAGACCATATTAATCCTGATTCTTTGCAAGTTCTTCCCATTGCTTATGCAGAACCATCTTTGCTCAGCGATCAGCCCAATAGTACCTATCAATTTATTAGAAAGGGTTATTTTGTTTTAGACAGAGATAGTACCAATGATAAATTGGTATTTAATAGAACTGTTACTTTGAAAGACGGTTGGGCCAAAGAAGCTAAAAAAGCTTAATAATGGATTTATTCCAATCTTTTACCAAACACTGGAAGCAAGCATTTCCACAATTTCAAATGGATCATAGCTTGCTTTTGTTGGCTGTTAGTGGCGGATTGGACAGTGTGGTCATGACTCATTTACTAGCAGAAATGGGTTTTACATGTTGCGTCTTGCACGTGAATTTTCAACTTAGGGGAGCAGAAAGTGAAAGAGACGAAAACTTTGTAAGAGCCTTAGCAAAGGAAGTTGGAATGGAAATCTTTGTAGAAAGATTTGACACATTAGAATATGCCAAGTTGAATGGGATAGGAATTCAAGAAGCGGCTAGAAACCTCCGCTATCAATGGTTTGAGACAAAAAGAAAGGATTGCCAATTGCAATTTCCTGATAAAAAGATCTTAATACTTACTGCCCATCATGCCAATGATAATGTAGAAACAGTCTTGATGAATTTTTTTAGGGGCACAGGTATTCAAGGGCTTCGCGGTATTACAGCTTTTCAAAAAGAACGTTTTTTACTAAGACCATTACTGCCTTTTAAAAAAGAGGAACTTATCAGCTTTGCTAAAAATCACCATTGGGCATTTGTAGAAGATAGTTCTAATGAATCCAACAAATACAAGCGCAACTTTCTTAGAAATCAGATTCTACCAGAGTTAGAAGAAAACTTTCCTCATGTAAAAGACAACTTGCTGCAAAATATAGATAGGATGAAAGAGGTTGCAGAGATCTATCAAGAAGCCATTGCAGATAGGCTAAAAGAACTCATGGAATGGAAGGGACAAGAATGTCAGGTCTCCATTTTGAAACTTATAAAGACAGCACAATTAAATACGGTTATATGGGAATTGATTAGACCATTTGGATTTACGGTTCAACAAATTCCAGAATTGATCAAATTGATGGAAGCGCCCAATGGTAGTAGTTTGTATTCAGCAACCCATCAAATAATCAAGAATAGAAAATGGTTGTTAATGGCTAAAATTCAACCACAGGAAAATTCATTTGTGGTGATTGAGTCATCAGAATCTGTTATTGAATTTGCTGGAGGTCAGTTGGATTGTACAATTATTACTCAGCCATTTACCCATGATGCAAATCCCTTGAAAGTGATGCTAGATGCAAAGCAGATTAGCTTTCCATTGTTATTGCGCAAACCCAAATCTGGAGACTATTTTTATCCTTTGGGGATGCAAAAAAAGAAAAAACTGAATCGCTTTTTTATTGATAAAAAATTATCGAAAACTCAAAAAGAAGCTGTTTGGATTTTGGAGTCAAACCATCGGATTATTTGGGTTCTAGGTCTGCGAATAGACAATAGGTTTAGATGTGAACCTGGAACAGAAACTGCATTACAATTAAGTTATATACCCAAAGAAATTTAACGCAGATAGCCCAATACTTGATTGAAAAAAACTGGGACTGGTCTATATTAACTTATAAATTGACAAGTGATAATTAAAAACACTATTCCAAAAATAGCGCCCCAAATATGCGCGGAATGGTTAATGTTGCCATGTCCTTTTTTAGCCATATAAGCAGAAAGTAGGAGGTAGAGTGGCCCAAAAATAAAACCAGGAATATGAAAGGGTAGGGGGAAAATACCTAGACCCATGGTGGGATTTAAAAAGATGCCTACAAAAATCACAGCAGAAACTGCACCCGAAGCTCCCAAGCTTCTATAATGATAGTTGTCCTTGTGTTGAAGATAGGTTGGTACCAAGCAAATAGCCAATGCAGCTATATAAAGAATTAGGTAAAGAACTTTTCCCGCACCTCCAAAAATGGCTTCAAAAGCCCGTTCAACCATATCTCCAAAAAGGTAAAATGAATACATGTTGAAGGCCAAGTGCATAATGTCTGCGTGAATAAAACCACAGGTAACAAAGCGATACCATTGGTTATTATTTGAAATAGCTGGGGGATAGAAAATTAAATCATTAATGACTTTTTCATTAGAAAAGGCGGTAAATGAAATAACGCAGGTAAGAGCAACAATAGCAAGGGTAATGGTAATCATGCGGCAAATTACGGATTTTAAATATGATGGTATTTCTCGTTTTTGAGAATACTACAAGCCCTATATACTTGTTCTGCTAGTATTAGTCTAACCAACATATGTGGGAACACCAGTTTAGAAAGACTCCAAATGGTATTGGCTCTTTTGGTAATTGTTTCATCTACCCCAAATGCACCCCCAATTAAGAATACCAATCGTTTGCAACTTTCATTCGCCCTTTGTTGTATCAATTGTGCCACTCCAGGGGAATGTAGCATTTGCCCTCTTTCATCCAATAAAACTAGGTAGTCATCGCTTTGCAATTGTTGCAGAATAGCCAAAGCTTCTGCCTTTTTCAAAACAGCTTCTGTCATGCTAGCTGCATTTTTTGGTGCAGGAATTAATTGCCAAGTCACAAGGAAATATTTTCCAACCCTACCTGTAAATTCCTCAATACCAGATTGTACATAGGATTCATGAGGTTTGCCAACGGAAAGGAATAGCAGTTTCATACCTTAAAAGTAAAGAATGATTTATGATTTTCTTCACAACAGTTGGCTACATAATTGTATCTGAGATATAGTAGCATACTTCATTTTTAAATTTTAACCTAGGGAAACAGATCTACATGCCATTTTTTAATCACTTAAAATTCAAGGGTCATGTACATTGTTTCCAAAAAACTTCAGCTACTTGTATGCTGCTTAGTCAGTTCTGGTATCACTTTTTGTCAAGGCAATTCAAGGCCTATTAGTATAGGATTAGAAACAGGTACCCTAGTATATCAAGGTGACTTAGTTCCTAGTATGGCGGGCTCATTTAAAAATGTGAAGCCCTTATTTGGGATTAATATAAGTAAACAATTTTTTCCTCATTTTGCACTTAAAGCAAGTTTATTCAAAGGGCAAATTGGTGCTGATGAATCTGTTTATTCTGATCCAGCATGGAGGCAATTACGGGCATTCCAATTTCAAACACCAGTAACAGAATTCTCTACGGCAGTTGTTTTTGATTTTGCTGACCAGTCATTGGATCAAACCAAGAGGCTAACACCTTATCTATTTGCTGGTCTTGGCTTAAGCTTTATAAAAGTCAATAGAGATTGGAGCAATATCAATCTTGCTGCATTTGACCCCAAATCAAGCACCTTACTTGGCTTAGGTATAGATACACTTAAAAATACACCTAAAGTCTTGCCTGTTATTCCCATTGGAGCTGGTTTAAGATATGCTCTGAATGAACGTTGGTCATTGCATTCAGAGCTTGGATTTAGGTTAACCATGTCTGATTATATGGATGGTTTTAGTAAATCAGGTAATCCTGTAGCAAAAGACTTTTATTATGCGCTAAAACTGGGAATTAGTTATCAATTTGGTAGTAATGGCATCAAGTGCCCACCAGCTAAAAGATGAGTATTCTTATTAGAAAGAAAGTTAGAAAATAGACTAAATACTAAATAATTTAGTATTTTTGAACAATGGAATGGCATTTTATCATTCGATTTGACCAAAAAGACTTGCATTTAAAAGCAGAAAGGATTTATTTATCTGAGCAAGTAGAGCGTATTAAAGTAATGGGTAAAAACAGAAGCATTGTCTTGCAATCAAATAGACCCTTGTTAAGGATAAAAGGGTTGAAAAATAAAAGACTGGATTGGAAACTAATTGAAGGACAAATGAATAATAGCCATGTTTTGCAAGCCATCATCTTAAAACTAGAAAGATTGCTTAAAACAGCAACGGACTTAGACGTTTAAATGCTTAGGAGAGTTGGGCCGATATTGCATCGGCGCCAGCCAGGCATAATTGAATCATTTTTTTTCTAATAGTATTACTAAATCTAAAAGCAGGCAGATAAATGCTTAAGCTAGCTACCAACTCATTTTGTTGATACACAGGACTGGCAATTCCAATAACTTGTTTACTGTCTTCAATTAAGGCATATCTATTTTTACGAATTTGTTGAATTTGCGCCATGAATTTGGCTGGACTATCCGCGTCAGGCCATATAGCACTTGGGGGGAGCCCATAATTTTGTACAAATCTCTCTAGTGTTTCATCTGGTAACATGGCCACCAAAAGTCTGCCAGTTGAAGAGTCGTATGCTTTCTTTTCATCTGGGGTAGTGGCTTGAACCATTTGTGAGCAATTGTTTTTATAAATCACCTGTCTTTTATCAGCTTTTAACACTGCCAACAAGCACTTTTCATTTAATTGTTCTGAAATCAGATCCATTTGAATGCTAGCAGCAGCAATCAATTTTACATGTGGTTGTTGTTTCCCAGTCAATTCTTTGAGTTGGGGACCAATGATATATCCCTTTTGTAAATCAGATTTTTCCAAATACCCCCTTTGTACCAGGGTCTTGATGATATTGGCGCATGTTGCGGTATTTAAATCCAGGTCTTGTGCAATCTGCCCCATGAGTTTGGGTTTGTTGCCATCTTTGGCAACGTATTCCAAAATATTCAATGCCCTGTGAACAACCTGTATCATAAGCTAAAATTGGTCAACAAATTTGAATCATTAATTCCACCTAATAAAATTTTACTTTACCATCTTGAATAATCGGTTTATTTACAAAGGATAAAAAATAAACCGAAACGATTGCCATGAGCCAAACATCCGCATCTACCAAGTTTGCATTTGCCATGATCACTTCCCTTTTTTTTATGTGGGGATTTGTACATAACCTAGACCCCATTCTCATCCCGCATTTAAAAAAGTCATTTAGTTTAACTACCCTTCAGTCTTCCTTAATTGATTCCGCTGTATTCATAGCCTATTTTGTAATGGCTTTACCTGCTGGTTATCTGATGAAAAAATATGGGTATAAAGCAGGGATCATTACTGGCTTGTCTTTGTTTGCAATTGGGTCTTTTTTGTTTATTCCCGCAGCAAATACACAGCAATACTTGTTTTTTTTAATGGCATTATTTATTATAGCCTGTGGATTAACCATTTTAGAGACAGCAGCCAATCCTTATGCTTCTTTATTGGGAGATCCTGCAACTTCTACACAACGTTTAAACTTTGCACAATCATTTAATGGATTAGCTGCAACGTTAGCTCCCATTATTGGGGCAAGGATGATATTGGTAGAAGGAAATAGTGAAGAGGCATTGGCGGCAATGAGCGAATCTGCGAGAACAATTGCTTTGGCTTCAGAAGCAGCAAGTGTAAAGACGCCTTATATGGTATTGGGTCTTGTAATTCTAGTGATTACAGTAGTTTTTGCTTTCCTTAAATTACCCGAGATTAAAGAAAAAGAAAATGAAACAGGGGGCAAGAGCATTCTACATACCTTAAGACATTCACACCTCAGGTGGGCAGTAATTGCGCAATTTTTTTATGTAGGTGCACAGGTTTGTGTATTTAGTTTTTTCATTCTTTTTGCCATCAAATCAGCAGGCTTAACCAAGATGCAAGCAGCAGATTATTTGGGATGGGGATGCGGAATGGCGTTTATGATTGGGAGATTTGCAGGAACCTTTTTTATGCGTTTTATAGCACCTAACAAATTGTTGGCATTCTATGCCGCTATGTGTGTATTGTTGAGTTTGGCCGCCATTACCATGACTGGTATGGCAACTGTATATGCAGTCATTGGGATATCCTTTTTCATGTCTATCATGTTCCCTACCATCTTTGATCTGGGCATTAAAAAATTGGAATCCGATACGGAAATGGGAAGCTCATTGATTATTATGTCAATTGTTGGTGGTGCCTTATTACCCCCCATTTTAGGATATATCAGCGATGTTACCGGAAGTATTCAAATTGGATATGCTGTACCACTGGTTTGTTTTGCAGTTATCTTCTATTTTGGATGGAAAGGACATGAAGTAAAAGAACTTAATTAAAAAAATAGACCATGAAAAGATATTGTTTGGCCTTGGACCTATATGATGACGAGGCATTGATTGCCCAATATGAAAAATGGCATCAACAAGTTTGGCCAGAAGTCTTAGATAGTATTAGAGATGCAGGAATTGAGGACATGAAAATCTATAGGGTAGCAACTAGGATGTTTATGATTATGGAAACTACGGATGCTTTTAGTTTTGAAGCTAAAGCTGCTGCAGACGCAAATAATCCGCGAGTTCAAGAATGGGAAACCTTAATGTGGCAATTTCAAAATGCGCTTCCATTTGCAAAAAATGGAGAAAAATGGATGTTGATGACAGAGATTTTTTCACTTAAATAAGGGTAAGATGTTTAGTTTGGATAATAAGAAAGCAGTTATAACTGGAGCAGCAAGTGGAATAGGAAAGGCCATTGCCCTTTTATTTGCAAAGCAAGGAGCAGAAGTATTTATATTGGATTTTAATGAAGCAGCAGCTTTAGAGGTAGTAAATGAAATTATAGCCTTTGGTGGCAAAGCATCAGCACATGGTTGTGATGTAAGTAATCAGGCCGAGTTGGTAAATATTTTTAAAGGGATTGGACCTATTGACATCTTGATTAATAATGCTGGCATTGCACATGTAGGTAATTTAGAAAATACGGCATCTGAAGATTTTAATCGGATATTTAAAGTAAATGTAGAAGGGGCTTATAATACCATGTTTGCTGCTATTCCACATTTAAAAGCAAATGGAGGAGGTAGTATTTTAAATATGGCTTCAATAGCGGCCCATGTTGGATTGGTTGATAGGTTTGCCTATAGCATGAGTAAGGGAGCCATTTTTGCTATGACATTAAGTGTAGCAAGAGACTATCTGCACCAAAATATCCGATGTAATTCCATTTCTCCAGCAAGGGTACATACGCCATTTGTGGATGGGTTTATAGCCAAAAACTATCCTGGTAAAGAATCAGAAATGTTTGAGAAATTATCACAAAGTCAGCCAATTGGTAGAATGGGATCAGTAGAAGAAATTGCTGCATTGGCCTTGTATTTATGCAGTGATCAAGCCGGTTTTATTACGGGAAACGATTATCCAATTGATGGAGGTTTTATTACTTTGAACAATTAATACTGTTATATGAAACAACTATTGCTCCTTGCATGTCTAAGCTTTAGCTTATTTGCATCAAATGCTCAACCTGGCTATCAACCTAGTAAACAAAATCTAGAAGCCAGAGCCCTGTTCCAAGACATGAAGTTTGGAATGTTTATTCACTGGGGTGCATCCAGTGTTCTTGGTCATGGAGAATGGGTGATGAACAATAGAGGGATTAGGGCAGAGGATTATGCCATGTTGCAAAAAGTATTTAATCCAACCGCTTTTAATGCCAAGGAATGGGTATCCATTGCCAAGAATGCGGGTATGCAATATATTACCCTGATTACGCGCCACCATGATGGCTTTAGCAATTTCAATACCAAGCAATCTGATTGGAATATCATGAATACGCCATATGGTAAGGATATTGTAAAACAATTGGCAGATGAGTGTCACAAACAGGGAATCAAAATATTTTTCTATTATTCTTTATTAGACTGGTATAGAACAGACTACCAATGGGAAACAGGTAAGACAGGCAAAAAAGCTGGAAGAACAACCAAGTCTGATTGGCCATCTTATATCAAATTTATGAAAGCCCAATTAACGGAATTATTAACCAATTATGGAGAGGTTTCAGGTATTTGGTTTGATGGACATTGGGATCAATTAGACAATGACCATGACAAGACCTTACAGTCAAAAGTAAATTGGCATTATGAAGAAATTTATTCTTTGATTCACCAATTGCAACCAGCCTGTTTAATTGGCAACAATCACCATTTGTCTCCCATTGCTGGAGAAGATTTTCAAATGTTTGAAAAAGACTTACCAGGAAGAAATACCACAGGTTTTGGCGGGGCCGATATTTCTGCCCTTCCATTGGAAACCTGTGAGACCATGAATGATGCATGGGGATTTAATATCACCGATAGGAGTTTTAAATCTTCCAAACAATTAGTTCATTACATGGTGAATGCAGCAGGAAGAAATGCCAATTTCTTATTAAATGTAGGGCCTAAACCAACAGGGATGATTCAGCAAGAATTTGTTGATACCCTTGCTAAAGTTGGGGAATGGATGAAGCTAAATGGGAAGACAGTAATTGGCACTCGTGGTAATTTTGTAAATGCACAAGATTGGGGAGTAGTAACGGGGAATCAGCAAAACAAATTCGTTCACATCTTGGATAAGAAAGACAATAACAATTTTGTATTTATACCCAAGTATACAGAGAAAGTAACCAAAGCAAGCCTTTATGGTAAAGGAACAGCGGTTAGTTTTAAACAATTACCTGAAGGATTATTTATTTATTTAGAGGGTATCAAATTAGATGATATTGATACCATTATACAATTGAATTAGGAAAAGCAAAGCAATCGAAATATGAAATTGATCAGATTTGGTGAACCAGGAAAAGAGCAACCTGGAATTCACAAAGACGGAAAAAATTATGACACATCAGGATTTATCAAAGACTATGATGAGTTCTTTTTTGAGCATGGTGGTTTGCCCCATTTAGCTTGGATGTTGGATCAACACAATACAGTTTTGCCAGAAATACCAGCTGGTATTCGTTTGGGTTGCCCTGTTGCAAGACCTTCTAAAATTGTATGTATTGGACTGAATTATGCCAAGCACGCTAAAGAAACCGGAGCAGCCATACCTACTGAACCCATTTTGTTTTTCAAATCAACAACAGCTGTTGTTGGCCCCAATGATGCCATTATGATTCCTCGTGATTCTGTAAAAACAGACTGGGAGGTGGAACTGGCCGTAGTTATTGAAAAGAAAGCCAGTTATGTTACTGAAGCAGATGCTATGAATTATGTAGCTGGATATTGCTTACACAATGACGTAAGTGAAAGGGAATTTCAGCTTGAAAGAGGCGGTACTTGGGACAAGGGTAAGGGTTGTGATACTTTTGCGCCTTTAGGGCCTTGGATGGTATCTAAAGAGGAAATTAAAGATCCACATAGTCTTCGTTTGTGGTTGTCTTTAAATGGTAAAATTGTTCAAGACAGCAACACTGATGACCTCATTTTTAATGTGCCCCAATTAATATCCTATATCAGTCAATTTATGACTTTGTTGCCAGGAGATATCATTTCTACAGGAACCCCAGCAGGCGTTGGTTTGGGAATGAATCCTCCTACTTATTTAAAAGCTGGAGATGTGGTAGAATTAGGTATAGATGGATTAGGTGTTTCAAAACAAACTGTTGTTGCAT
>CAIZMD010000793.1 GCA_903933995.1 uncultured Bacteroidota bacterium | reverse complement strand
TTGGTGGCCCTTTTCTTTAAATTCTCATCTATTCCTAATAAAATAGACCTAGAAACAGTAGCTGAAAAAGAAGCTGAATCTGGTTCTAATGTCATGCACAAAAAAAATGCCATGCAGTACCCTCAATTGGTGATGGGGATGATTGGAATTTTTGTATATGTAGGTGTGGAGGTTTCTACCGCTAGTAACTTACCAGAATACATGCGTTTGCATGTAGGCATTCAAACCGAACAAATTGCTCCTTATATTTCTTTGTACTGGGCTAGTTTGATGATTGGCCGTTGGACAGCTTCTGTTGGAGCGTTTGGTGTTAGTGCAGCCAAAGCAAAAGTGTTGAATTTTGTGATGCCTTATTTGGCATTTGCCGTATTCTTAATTGTCAATACCATTGCCCAGCATGATATGACACAGTTTTATGTATATGGTCTTGTGATCATTGCCATGATTGCGGGTGATATCTTGAGTAAGGGTAGCCCTGCTAGAATGTTGTTGATCTTCTCTAGCATGGGAATTATTGCCTTGATTATTGGTATGCTTACTTCAGGTATGGTGAGTGTATTTGCCTTTATCAGTGTGGGTTTATTCTGTAGTACACTTTGGCCTTGCATCTTTACTTTGGCTGTGGCTGGTTTGGGTAAACATACCAACCAGGGTTCTAGCTTACTCATCATGATGATCATGGGTGGTGGTGTGATTGCGGCTTTACAAGGTTGGGTTGCAGACGACAGTATGCTTGGCATTCAATACAGTTATATAGTTGGTGCCCTATGTTTTGCTTACCTTGCATTCTATGCTATAAGGGTTAAATCTATCCTGAAATCTCAGGGGATTGACTATGATGTGAAGACATCTGGCGGAGGACATTAATTTCATTTTTAAACAAAGAGACATGGCATCTAATAACGCCGGTATGGAGCAATTGGCCATCGGCATAGACATAGGAGGAACAGGTACCAAATTTGGAATTGTTGACAGAGAAGGCAATGTGTTGTTTTCTAGCGAAATGTCTACCAGGGGATTTGACACCATTGAAGCATTTATAGCCGAATTGCACAAGAAAGTGCAACCACTGATTGATAATGTTGGAGGCCCAGGAAGAATTCGTGGAATTGGTGTTGGTGCTCCTAATGGGAATTTTTATACTGGGACCATTGAGTATGCTCCTAACCTTCCTTGGAAGGGGATTATTCCTTTGGCAAAACTGATTCAGGATGAATTCAAATTGCCTGTGATCATTACCAATGATGCCAATGCTGCCGCATTGGGAGAAATGAAATATGGTGCTGCCAAGGATATGAATGATTTTATCATGATTACCTTGGGTACCGGTGTTGGAAGTGGTATAGTAGCTAATGGAAACCTGATTTATGGTCACGATGGTTTTGCTGGAGAATTGGGTCATGTAATAGTGATTCCTGATGGGCGCTACCATGAAGGAACCGGCAAAAAAGGTTCTTTAGAAAGTTATGCTTCTGCCACCGGTGTTAGGAATACTGCCATTGAATTATTAGAAAATTCTGATACTCCTAGTTTGTTGCGTGACATTCCAAAAGAGACTTTGGATTCTAAAAAAGTATATGATGCAGCAATGGCTGGTGATCAATTGGCTAAAGATATTTTTGACTATACTGGAAAAATCCTTGGCTTAGCCCTTGCTAATTTTGTCATGTTTTCTAGCCCTTCTGCCATTGTGTTGTTTGGTGGTTTAACCAAGGCTGGAGATTTGATTTTGAAACCCACTAGAGAACATATGGAAGCCAACCTGATTCAGGTATTTCAGAACAAGGTGAAAATTTTGGTCAGCCATTTAAAAGAGTCGGATGCGGCAATACTTGGTGCGTCTGCGTTGGCGTGGGATATACAATAAATTATTTTTTCAATAGACTAGCATATAAAAGAAGCGCCTGTTTGGGCGCTTCTTTTATTTTGAGTATTCCATTTTAATTTATCCTTCCTGTGCTTCTGAAGGCTTGGTTTCTTCTTCCGTTCTTGGCTGGAATTCAAACTTGATTTTTCCATTTTCTTTGTCCAAGTCTGCAATCAGAACGTCTCCTTGTTTGATGTTCAAGTTTAGAATTTCTTCTGCTAAAGGATCTTCCAAGTATTTCTGTAAAGCCCTATGCAATGGTCTTGCACCAAACTGAACGTCATAACCCTTGTCTGCAATAAATTCTTTTGCAGCAAGCGTAAGTTCCATGCTAAATCCTAGATTTTGCAAACGCTTGGTAACGCCCTTCATCAAGATTTCAATGATGTTGAAGATATTGTCCTTGCTCAATGAATTGAAGATAATCACATCGTCAATACGGTTGAGGAATTCAGGAGAGAATGTACGTTTCAAAGCTTTTTCAATTACGGCTTTGTTATTCTCTTCTGCGTTCTGAACCCTGGTGGCAGTTGCAAATCCAACACCGTCTCCAAACTCTTTTAATTGGCGTACACCAATATTAGAAGTCATGATGATCAAGGTGTTTTTGAAATCAATCTTTCTACCCAGACCATCGGTCAACTGACCATCGTCTAATACTTGTAACAAGATATTGTAGATGTCTGGATGGGCTTTTTCAATTTCATCTAAGAGGATAACGCAATAAGGCTTTCTTCTAACTTTTTCCGTTAACTGTCCGCCTTCTTCATATCCTACGTATCCGGGAGGTGCACCAATCAATCGGCTTACGGTGAATTTTTCCATGTATTCACTCATGTCTATACGAATCAGTGAATCCTCGGAATCAAACATATAACGGGCCAAAGATCGCGCCAGCTCTGTTTTACCCACACCTGTAGGACCTAGGAAAATAAAGGTTCCTATGGGCTTCTTAGGGTCTTTTAAACCAACTCTGTTTCGTTGAATGGCCTTGGTTACTTTCAAAATGGCATCGTCCTGACCTATGACCATATTGCGCATGTCATCGCTCATTCTGCGAAGTTTCTCTGTCTCCGCTTGAACCATGCGTTTCACAGGAATCCCCGTCATCATACTCACCACTTCTGCAATATGTTCTTCTACAATGGGATAGCGTTTGTGTTTGCTTTCTTCTTCCCACTGACCTTTGGCTTTTTCCAATTCTTCGCCGAGTCTTTTTTCAGTATCGCGCAAAGCAGCCGCTTCTTCAAAACGCTGGCTCTTCACTACTTTATTCTTCTCGTTCTTTACCTCTTCTATCTTTTTCTCTAGTTCCACAATTTCTTCTGGAACATTGATATTCTTCAAGTGTACACGCGCCCCTACTTCATCCAAAACGTCAATGGCTTTGTCTGGCAATAGTCTATCTGTCATGTAACGATCACTCAACTTTACGCAGGCTTCTATGGCTTCCTCATTGTAGGTTACATTGTGGAAGTCTTCATATTTAGACTTGATATTGTTGAGGATCATGATGGTTTCTTCCACACTTGGTGGTTCAATCAACACTTTCTGAAACCTTCTATCCAATGCACCATCTTTTTCAATGTGCATGCGGTACTCATCCAATGTGGATGCACCAATGCATTGGAGTTCTCCCCTTGCTAAAGCTGGTTTAAAGATATTAGATGCATCCAAAGAACCACTGGCACCACCGGCACCAACAATAGTATGAATTTCATCTATAAACAAAATCACATCACGGTTCTTTTCCAACTCGTTCATGATGGCTTTCATTCTTTCTTCAAACTGACCACGGTACTTTGTACCAGCCACTAATGCGGCCAAGTCTAAACTGATCACGCGTTTGTCAAACAGCACGCGGCTCACTTTTCTTTGTACAATCCGTAAGGCAAGACCTTCTACAATCGCCGTCTTACCCACACCTGGTTCACCAATTAGAATTGGATTGTTCTTTTTTCTACGGCTTAGGATTTGGCTTACACGCTCAATTTCGGCCTCTCTTCCCACTATAGGATCAAGGTTTCCGCTTTCTGCTAATTTGGTGATGTCTCTACCAAAATTGTCCAAAACCGGTGTCTTGCTCTTAGCCCCTGCGGGTTGTTTGGCACCACCTCTTTGTCCTGAATATCCACCTGAGCGTTTTTCCTCATCAAACTCGTCTTCATTTTCTTCAGAAAAATCAGCCCTTGGATTTGGGTTTGGATTGGTAGAGCCTACCATGCCTAATTCATTACGGAACAGGTCATAGTCAATGTCAAACTGATTTAGGATCTGTGTAGCTATATTCTCCTTGTTCTTTAAGATGCTAAGCATCAGGTGCTCGGTTTCTACCAAGGGGCTTTTTAAAGCTTTTGCTTCTAAAACAGTTACCCTAATCACTTTCTCTGCTTGCTTGGTCAAAGGAAGGCTATTGATATTGGCAATGTTTTTACCAGTTTTGTCTTTAACCGCCAGTTCCACTTCTTTGCGCAATTCATACAGGTCTACATTCAGCTGCTTGAGCACTTTAATGGCAGTATTGTCCCCATCACGAATCAACCCCAATAAGAGGTGCTCCGTTCCAATGAAGTCATTCCCCAACCTCAAAGCCTCTTCCCTACTGAAGGAAATGATTTCTTTTACTTGTGCTGAAAAATTATTATCCATAATCAAAATTGGATTTATACAATTATAACGAATATTTTTGAGTGAAGTTGTCTGGCATTTATACACAGAATGTTAATCTCACATGCATATGGAAGTCAAAATTGATACCAAGGAGAAATTCAGCGTTTTAACACCCTTATTACCAGAATTTTCTGTCAATATAGCAGCGGTTTTGGAAGAACTCTGCCTAAAACAGTTAGAACAACCCGTCAAAAATGTGGTTTTGCAGATGAGCTTAGTAGAAAATATGGATGCAGAAGCCGCAACCAAATTGGCGGAATTGCAACAGCAGTTTTATGAGAACAGCAGCAGTTTTGTCATTTGCTCTGTGAACAAACCGGTAGAAGACCTTTTTGAATCCTTAGAACTCATGGACTTTTTGAATATTACGCCTACTGAAAGTGAAGCCTGGGATATTGTTCAAATGGAAGAAATTGAAAGGGAATTATTAGATGGGGACGATATGGAATTTGAAAAGAATGATTAGGATTCATGAAAGCTGGCAAGAACCATTATCAAGTATTAGGCATTCCGGTAAACGCAAACCTGTCTGAAATTAAAAAAGCGTATAGAAAACTGGCCCTTGTCTTTCACCCAGACAAACATCCTGATCCTCAAATTGCCCTTCCAAAATTTAATGAGATTAAGGAAGCATATCAGGTTTTGGTTGACCCTACTAGTAGAAGGGCTTATGACAGGGAATTCCATTTTCAAAAATACCAAGACAAAATACAACCCTTAGCATCTGAAGCTGATGAGGTATTACAATTGACCAAAGAACTATGGGCTAAACTTAAAAAACAGGATCCATTTAGAATGGACCAAGACCTGCTCTATTTTGAGATTAGCCAATTACTCAACACACATAATATTCGGTTACTAAACAACAGGGCTAACCCCATCATGGATAGAGAGATTATCCAATATTTGATGGATATAGCCATGGCTTTGTCTTTTGAAAAAAAGCAAGACTTAGCCAAAGTTTGGGAGCTAATTGCAAGAGACCAAGATGAATCGCTTGATCTTATTAGCAACTATTTAAAACATGCACAAATCTGGTCTCTCTGGGACAAATATAAAATGCCTGCGGCGATGGGCTTGGCTATTATAATTTGTCTTGGAATTTACTTACTCAGATAAAACAATACTTGCTTATTCAATTATTTTTTCCAGTCTTGCCATTTTACCATTGGCATTCACACCTTCTACAATGATTCTAAATTTCTGGGTGATATCATTGTTGTAAAATTCAATTTTGTACTGCTTGTTTTTCTTATCGGTTAATACGTATGGATTCCAATAGAGAGTAGGTCTTAGATCAGCATATTTTGATGGAGAAAAAGCATAATCCGGTTGATAGAATTCTTTATAAGCAGTGTATCCACTCAAGATAGCACTATTCAATCCTTTTACCCTATCCGTACTCATATCATTCCCCTTCTTGGTATACACTGCAATAGCACCAGATGCACCTGAACCAGCCGCACCCATAAATGGAGGACGAAACACTTTTACATACGCAATATCACTCATTTGCAAACCTTGAACCGTTTCTGCATTGGAGGGCATTTCATTTAAAAAAATATCTGGGGTTCCATCACGCCAATTTAAACCCGCAACATTGCCACTATTTTCCTCCTCTGCACCATTTTGTCCCAACATAGGTAAAGACATGGTCATCCCTGGAATTAAGTTTTGTAAATAATGGAATAGGTCTAATTGACCCTGTGAACGTTCATCATGCATCACATCAAATGCATAACCATTCTTATTAGAAAATAACCCAGTTGTGTATTTTTCATCTAATACATCTGTGGGTGATTTTATTTTGCTGTCTACCACTACTTCTTTTAGAATTACTACAGAATCCATGGCTTTTTTATTCTGCACTTTACTCTGATAAAAGAAATTATCTTGTTTTAATTGGCTAGTATCTGCTAAGGTTTGAGGCGGAAATTTGGCATTACTAGCATAGGGGAAAATGGGTAAGCCGTATTGAAAATTGGCCGTAACATTATTTCGCATGTTTTTAATCCCTGCTAATTGATAAAAGACTTTTGCCGTATCAAAAAAGATAATACCACGTTGGTTAAAACTGCCATCTGCAGCCAATGGCAATACAAAATATTGCTTACTGCTATCCTTTGCTTGCATGACCAAGGAGAGTGATTGACCAGGCTTAAAACCTGCTTGTTCACCTGAAATAACCCTACCCTTGATTTGAACATAATCACTATCCATAGGATAAGGCAATTCAGGCAGTTTCCCTTTTGCAATATCTTCCCATCTGTATTTTCTCCAGCCATGTGTTAACATCACTAGGTCTAAGTGTTCATCAGAAGCGGCTGTTTTATCTGAAAAATAATACTCGGGTTGATGAATATAACCTTTGAGTTCACCGGACAAAAGGAACTGGGTAAAAATATTGGTAGAACTATCGTGATGCAAGGTTGCATCTGTAATTGATACAGATAAATTGGATAGTATAGAATCTGGCACCATCAGTACCCAAGCATTCTTTCCTCTTTTGATGGTACGCTTGGTTTCCAATTCTAACTGCGGAAAAAACTGATGTCTTTGTGTATTAACAAATACTATTCGCTCTGCAATAGGTGTCCATAAAGCGTCAAATATGGTCAACTGAACAATCCCTGTTGGCAAATCATCCGTTGAAAATTCCCCCGCTGCAGAAAGCTTGGAATTCATGTTAACGGCTGCTTTGTATAAAAGTTGCTGATTCATAGAAACAACAACGTGTAAGTTTTTAAAATTATCTGGACTAGTATTGGTTCTTTTTATTCCGTATCTCAATTTACCATTGAGCAATTTGGCGGCAACTACTATCCCAGTTTGTTTTGGCTTGGGCAAATCAGTAGTATGACTATTGCCCAATTGATCTACCCAAGAGCAAGTATATTGTTCTTGGGATTCTGGCTGCAAGCTAAAGCTCCCCATGCCATCATGTACTGATTGAAATGAATCAACCAATTGTTTGGCAGCATTATAAATGGCACCCTTAACTGCAAGTGGTTTACCAGATTGATCAGCCGCTAAAAAAGCAATATTGGATTCTATTCCCACTACCAAGTCACCTCCCTCTGGAAACAGTTTCAAACTCCCAAAAGCAGCAAGTTTTTTACCTGAATTAATATTGACTTGCGCAACCTGCAAATCTTTCACATACAACAGGTCTTTGTCAAAATTCAACATCCACCTGGTATAGGCTTTGATATGAATTACTTGGTCTCTGTATTGTTGGGGAATTTCAAAAGACCCTCGGGCCGAGGATTCAAAGATGGGATGTACGGTATGTTTGATTAAAGTGCCCGAATCATTATAAACGTCTAAATAAAAATTCCTACTATAGTCAGAGAGGCTATCCCCGGCCATAATATAGGCTTTGAACCAAACGGTCTCACCCTTATTATAAACCGTTTTATCATAATGGATATGAATTTTTTCCTGTTGAAAACTAGTCCTATATCTGAGCAAAGTAGTATCTAACACCTGGGCAGTCAAATCTTTGGCTAGCAAAAAAACAAATAAGAAAATAAGTAGCTTTTTGGCCTGCATAAGAATGATTTTATTCATGGAAAAACTGCCAGTAAAAATACAACAGTGGCTGTTAAAACTGCTCCAAAAAAAAGAGGAAGAGATAAATATCCCTTCCTCTTCCATTGATTCAAATCTTTATTATTGGTTGTTGTCCAAAGTCAATGCAATAAAGGGCAATCTGGTACCTGTTGCTGCACTATAACCCATACTGAACAAAGTCATCACTTTTTGGGATTGCAATCCATTTGAACTAGCATAAGAAGCCGTAGCAGTAGATGTAGGTAATGCACCTGCTGGTCTTACTGCCCAAGTAGTAGTAATGGCCGATGTCCAACCGGGTTGGTTAACACCTGTTCTAATACTAAAGGTATCAGTAGCTGATTTATATGGAATATTGGATTGAATTTTTATGCCATTCAAGTAAAGATCAACCGCAGTTAAATTGGGAATTAGATTCACAAATTTGAAGCGGCAAAATCCGGTATCCAATTTATTAACCACATTCTTCACCAATAAATCATCCACTTTACCACTTCTAGGATTACCTACCGTATCTGCTAAATGAAGGGTATAAGGATTGTTATCAGGAATATTAACCGTTCCATTATATAGAACTACAGAATCTGTATCTGTATTAACCTTAGGTAAAACAACAGAAACGGCATTGCTTCCTTGGGGAACAGAAAGATATAGGGCAAAATTACTTCCCCTAGTATTGAATCCTCCACCCGGAAAAGGTTGTCTTGTTTGTAAGCTACTACTTACGGTTTTACCATTTACTTTAATGCGAATGGTACTATAATCAACCGTGTAAGCAAATGCTAGATTTACTTTTAGAAGTCCCTGGGTTCCAGAAACTCCATAAGCATCATAAGGCTGATTGGTAATCCCATCCTTCTTAGAACAAGCATACATCAGAACAATGGCTGCAAATGCTATCCCATATTTTAAAAATGTTTTTTTCATCTTTTCAGTTTTATGCTTAAAAGTTATGGTTGACTGAACCAATGTTCTTTGGTATGATAATCAGATGCCAAAGCGCCAATGAGTTGCAAATTCGGGATATTATACAAATACTCTGAATTATAACGTGGCCTTGCTCTATATACTGGTTTGCCATTATTAAAAATGGTTAGCGTTGAAGGCAATTGGAAACCCGCATATACTTGTTTACCAGTTGCAGGATCCAAATCTGTATAATGGTACCTACGCATATCTGTCCAGGTTTCACTAAATCCATAACCATACAAAGCAATATATTTTTGTAGCATAATCATTGTCAAGGTTAATCCAGCTGGAGTAGCGGGAATCACTTTGGGATTGGCAAAATAGGCATTCCTTGTTGCGTCTGTAATTCTCAAATTAGCTGGCACCCTTGTTTGATATTCAGTTACCAATAAGTCAAAAGACATATTAATCCCTTTGGTATAAGCTGCTAAAGCCAATGCCTTGTCACCCTTTCTAAAGGCAGCTTCCGCTTTCATGAATTGAACATCTGCCGCAGTTAACACTGGGAAAGGAGCTAGGTTGTTGAAAATATACCTACCAGAGTCAGGCACATTTGTAGCAGTTGAGGAGAATGGTTGTCTCCAGAAAGTCTTTGGTTGATCCGCAGCTGCTAAACCTGAAGTACCTAAGTTAGGAACTACACCCCTATAAGTACCGTTGGTATTTTCATTGAGCAAATAAGGCGTACGTGGGTCAAAAACACCATTGAATGGAGATTCAGTTGAAGTACCAGAAAGTAGGTTGGCAATAAAAGCTGATTGACGAATTGCACCAATATTTCCCCTGAATGGACCATAGTAGTTATTGGTACCACTAAAGTTTCCACCAGACCATTTTTGTGTAGCATTTTCCGCATTGGTACTTACAGAAAGATCGGAATATTTAATTACTGAATCTGCATACCCTTTTGAACCATAGATAGCTTTATTACTCAAGTGAGCAAATGTTCTTGCCTTAATAGCATAAACAAATTTTTTCCATTTGTTAACATCACCACCCAAGAAAAAAGCATCCCCTAATTTCAAATTAGCCGCGCTAACTTTTCCATCAGTTCTGTTTAAATAGGTAATGGCATTGTCGCACATAATACGTACACTATCATATACTTCTGACTGTGTATTGTATTCAAAAGTACTTCTGCTTCCGTCAAATGCTTGTCTCAGAATTACTTCTCCGTATTCTTCCGTTAATGTTAACCAACTATAGGCAAAAATGGCGTGAGCAACACCCACATAATCCCATTTTTCTTGTTGAATACCTCTAGAGATAATGAATTTGGCATTTGCACCTATTCCATAATAGTGCATGGCCCACACCAAACCGGTGTTATCTGAAGCAGTTGCAAAAACCCCACCCATTTGGTCATAGTTATCATTGGTACCCACTGCGTTCCAAAACTGGATATAACGCGCCATGTTTACTGCTTCTGCAGCTGGACCATAAGAACCACCACCACCACCTGCTGGCGGTGCAGCAGTAGATGTCATTTGGTTAATGGTATTGGGCAAGATGGCTTCAATGGCTCCTTCTACCGGGTTGTTCGGATTCAGGTAGGCCTCATCCAACTTCTTTGAACAAGAAGCAAATGCAATAACCCCAATAGCAAAAATGGTTACTGCCGATTTAGTGGTTATAAAGCTTATATATTTCATAATCATTTTATTTTAATCAATTAAAATCCTACTCTTAATCCAGCGTTGAAACTCAATGGAGCTGCAATATTACCATAGTCAAATCCTACGGCACCCACACCTCTGAGTGAAGCATTACCGCCATTAGCAGCAGGATCCGCACCAGAGTAATTGGTAAACAACAACAAATCATTACAAGTGATAAAGAAGCTCAAAGATTTAATAGGTAGGTAATCAATTACACCAGGAGAATCCATATTCCTTCTTCTATTGGTCAATACAGATTCAGGAAAGCGATAGCTCAAAGAGATATCTCTTAAACGGAAAGCTTTAATATCTCTTTCCATATAATCTTCTTCTGGCATACTTACTGAACCATAATAGGCAGAATTCCAATAAGGTGTTACCATAATATTATTCACAGTAGCATTAGCTGTATTTTCTAAGCCATTTTGAATAACACCTGTAACAACTCTTGGAGTAAGCCTATCAGCTGTTTTAGTAGATTTACCCAAGTTGGTCAAGTACATATTGGTGGCATTGAAAATGTCTCCACCTACACGTAAATCCCAAAGAAAACTTAGGTTCCAATTTTTATAACGGAATCGATTAATAGTTCCTAATGTTAACCAAACAGTTCTATCAGCTCTAACTCTGAAAAAAGCATTGTTTAAAGGCAACCCTGTGGTACCATTAATGACAATTGCACCGTCATTTGAAGTAACTCCATTAGCACCGGTTGGAGTTAAATTCTGACGCAAGTAACCAAAACTTGAAATAGTTCCTGTTGAAAATCCTGGTCTGATACCACCCCTTGCATTGCTATACAACCAAGTAGAAGCATCATAGTAATCCCCACCAGAAATATCAATTGAAGCAGGAATTGCCAAAACTTGGTTCCACATATGGTTGAAATTGAATTGGATATTCCAATCAAAATCTTTTTTGCGGATAGCTTTGATTCCCAAAGAAATTTCAATACCCTGGTTACGAACACTACTGTTATTAGCTGTATTCAATACAAATCCTGAACCATAACTAGCGCGGAAACCTTGTGCAATCTGGTCAGAAGCAATGGCGTTATAATAAGCAGCATCAATTGAAACCACATCTCTGAATAATCTAATTTCTGTACCTACTTCATAAGTATTCTGCCTTTCTGGTTTTAAGTCAGGATTGGCATTGGTAAAGGCATATTGTAATGGAGTCAAATTAGCCGGTAATGCATTACTTGTTACAGTAGGCACAAAGTTAGACTGGTTGGCATAAGGCGATGGGAGCCTTGCCGTAGAAGCTAACGATCCTCTCAATTTCCAGTAGTTTAGAATTCCACCTTTCATTTGAGGGAAGATATCACTCATGATCACACTCAAACTTCCACCTGGATAGCTATAGTTCCTATTAGCAGAAGGAAGAATTGAAGAAGATTCAAAAGCAATAGAACCTGTAAGGAAGATCACATTAGCATAGCTAACAGTTGCTTCTGTAAATGCAGCAATCTGATAAGATTTTCTAAGGTTCCAATTTTCAGTTCCATAAAGGGTAGCGCGGCTTAACCTTGTTCTAGTTGCAATACCTGTACTACTACTGTCAAAGCTTCTAATACTATCTTTTGTTCCTGAAATACCATAGTTCTGGAATTCTAATTGGTTCCATCTGGTACCTACAGTTACACGGGTATTGAATTTGCCAAAATTCTTTTTGGCTGAAGCCGATATAGTGTGGTTATAAGTAGACACTTTGTAGAAATAGTTATCTAATTGACCTTGGTTGGCCATGGAAGACTGTGATGCAGATTCTGGATCACGGTATTGATAACCATCAGTTGTATAATAGTTATAACCAAACCTACCTGCAATGGTTAACCATTTGGTTGGGTTGATATTGATGGCCAAATTGGCATCATAGTTATGCGTCTTATCTCTAGATTGGTTACGATAAACAGCAAAGAAAGGATTATCCGTTTCTGCAATGGTTCCCAAATTTGCATTGTCTGCTGTATTATTGGTACTGATCAAATAGCGTTTATTTCCATTTGGCAATAAATAGTTCTCAGCATTATCTGTAGCGGGCCACTGAAACAGGTTTAATAAATAACCACCAGCTCCTTTTAAGGCTTTATCATTATCACTATTGGTATATCCTACAGAAGGAGTAATCTCAATGTATTTACCAATCTTGGTTGTATTGGTTAAACGGAGATTGATCCTTTGAAGTCTTGTTCCAGGAACAACCCCAGTTTGATCAAAATAAGAAGCACTGGCCCTATAGCTAGACTTCATGGTTCCAAAATCAACACCTAGGTTATGTGTTTGGCCAAAACCATTTTTGAAGAAGTTTCCAATATTGTCATAGAGTTTTGTTCCTTCAGGCATTGCTGGTCCAAATGCAGAGAAGGTACCATTATTGGCAACCCCATTGTTTCCTTGCATGAACCCGTTAAATACAGAAGGTGTGTTCTGCAATGACTGGAAACGGAAACTATTATCATAGTTAATATTCAATCTTTTTCCATCAGTGATTTTTGCACGCTTAGTGGTAATCACAATGGCACCATTACTAGCAGCACTTCCATATAGTACAGTTGCTTCTGGTCCTTTTAACACCGTGATAGATTCAATATCATTAGGATTCAAATCGGCAATCCTATTGGTAAAGTCATTGGAGGTATTGTTCTGTCCAGCAGCAGCAGGCACACTGGCAGCAGCATCAATAGTGGTATTATCTCTGATAACACCATCTATTACAAACAAAGGTTGGTTATCCAGAGACAAGGAATTGAATCCTCTCAAAACAATAGTAGAAGAAGCACCAGGTACACCAGATGTAGAAGTAATGGTTGCACCGGCAATTCTACCTTGCAAACCATTTACAAAACTTTCTCTTTGTGTCTCTTTCAGATCATCTCCCTTTACTGTTTGTGTAGAAAACCCAAGGTCTCTTGTTTTTTTCTTGATGTCCATGGCTACTACTACTTCATCCAATTCAGTAACAGCACTTTTTAAACCAATGGTCAATTTGGTGCCATCTACAGTGTAACGAAGTGTTTCAAATCCAACATAACTTAATAAGAGCACTTGACCCTTATTGGCTTTGATGGTAAATGAACCTGTTTCGTTGGTTTGGGAAGTAACAGTGGTTCCTACCACTTTAACGGTAACACCTGCCAGTGGCAAGTTTTTCTCAGCATCCTTTACGGTGCCGGAAACCGTTTGGCTTTGCCCAAGAACAGGCAGCGAGAAAATGAAAAGCAGTAGAACTACCACCTTCATCCATGAAGCGATTTTTCTCATAACAGTTTTTTTGGTTCTTTAGTCTTAAATTCAAATAACCGGGGCTATTCTTAAGTTGGACAACCAAATGCTTCAAAACATTGCTTGGGGTGCGAGAAATACGCAAAAAACCGCAGATTAGTTTCAAAACAAGGGGGAATCCAAAATAATAAAGCAATGTTAAAATTTGTATGCGAGACTTCCCAAATAATTTTGATGAGATTTTAGACAGATATCCACAGAGCCTGCACAATTGGTATTAAAACCCGCAAAAAGCTGCAAAAACAGCAGCAGAATAGATTGAATTAGGCAATTCTTAAAAAACTTGTATCCCTTTGGCTAGGTAGGGTGCTAATTTTTCATGTGTGGGATTCAATTCAGTTATTAGAATATCTACTTCCTCAGGCACACAAACTTGCAAACGTTGAATGGTATTTAATTTTTCAGAAATAGCCAGTGAAACCGTTTTTTGAGCAGACTTAATCATGGCTTTTTTAACTTCAATAATCTCCCATTCCATATCAGTTATTCCATAATTGGCGTCAAAACTATTGGTGCCCAATAAACACAAATCTGCTTTGATCCTGCTCAATCTTTCAACAACCTCTGCTCCTACTGACATTTGAGCATTCTTTAATAATCGGTTCCCTAAGAAGATTACTTCAGCAGTTGGGTGATTTAGTAATTCCAGTGCAATGGGCAAACTTACCGTTACAAATGTGGCGTTTAAATCCGCAGGCAAAGACTTGATCAGCTCCAAAATGGTGGTTCCCCCAGTTAACAAAACCATCATGCCATCTTTGATCAGATCCATGGCTTTAAAAGCAATCACTTTTTTCTCAGGCAAACTATAGATGGGATTGGTTTCTAAAGTAAAATGAAATGATTTGGACAAAGCCCCACCATGAACTTTAATCAATTTCCCTTCTTCTGACAATTCTTGCAAATCTCGTCTGATGGTGTCTTCAGAAACGTCTAAGTGTACACTTAGATCTGAAGACATGACTTTGTTGTGGATATTGATTTGCTGTATGATAAATGCCTGACGTTCTTTCTTAAGCATGGTTAAATTTAACAGAAAACCCAAAACTGGGCAAAATTGATTCCGGAGATTCTAATAAACGGGCATCTGAAAACAATTATCTTCGCAGACACATGATTTCACCGCATACCATACAGCAGATCACCAATAGAATTGACGTCATGGACGTGGTGGGTGAATTTGTGAAACTCAAAAAAAGAGGAACCAACTATTTAGGTCTTTGTCCTTTTCACAATGAGAAGAGTCCTTCATTTACGGTTTCTCCAGCAAAAGAAATTTACAAATGCTTTGGTTGTGGCAAGAGTGGCAATAGCATAACCTTTCTCATGGAGCATGAGAAGTTTAGTTATGTAGAAGCTTTGCGTTGGCTTGCTGCGCGATACAATATTGAAATTGAAGAAACAGAAGCCAGTCCTGAACAGAAATTGGCCAATCAAACAGCCGATAGTCTTTATGCCATTAATAACTTCTCTCAAAAGTTTTTTTCTACCCAATTAACACAAACAGAGGAAGGCAAAAATATTGCACTCTCCTATTTACAAGAAAGAGGATTTAGAGAAGAGATTATTCAGAAATTTCAAATTGGCTATAATCCCAATACTAGGGATACACTTACCAAGGCTTTATTAGAAAATCAATTCAATCCAGAATTATTACCCAAAACCGGTTTGGTTTCCTTGAGAAATGAAACCGAATTAGTAGATAATTATAGGGGCAGAATAATTTTCCCCATCCACAACAATTCGGGAAAGGTCATTGGTTTTGGTGCGCGCGTGATTGGCAAAGCCGATAGGGCTCCCAAATATATTAACACACCAGAAAACGAAATCTATTCTAAGAGCAAGATTTTATACGGTTCTTATTTTGCAAGACTTGCTATTGACAAAGCCAATGAATGTTTGCTGGTAGAAGGCTATACCGATGTGGTGAGTTTACACCAAGCAGGTATTGAAAACGTTGTAGCTAGTGGTGGTACTTCATTAACCATTGACCAACTCAGGTTGATTAAAAAGTATACCAATAACCTCACCATTATTTATGACGGAGATAGCGCGGGTATCAAAGCAGCGCTGAGGGGATTAGACATGGCGTTGGAAGAGGGGTTGAATGTAAAGCTGGTATTGATTCCAGACAAAGAAGATCCGGATAGCTATGTAAACAAAGTTGGTGTAACTGCTTTCAATGAATTTATAGCTGCCAATAAAAAAGACTTTATTCTTTTTCAATTGGAAGTCA
>CAIZMD010000792.1 GCA_903933995.1 uncultured Bacteroidota bacterium | reverse complement strand
TGTATGCAGAATATTATGATAGTTGCAAACACCCGAATAGTCCCGCTATGCGCGATGCTAATCCGGTGATTATTCTCTATAGGGGAGTGGGTATGTTTAGTTTTGCAAAAGACAAACAAACTGCAAGGGTGGCTTCTGAATTTTATTTGAATGCCATTAACGTCATGCGCGGTGCAGAAGCCATTTCTTCCTATACTGCTCTTCCAAGACAAGAAGCTTTTAATATTGAATACTGGTTATTAGAAGAAGCCAAGTTGCAAAGAATGCCAAAGCCAAAAGCTTTGACAGGTAGGATTGCTTTGGTAACAGGTAGTGCTGGTGGCATTGGTAAAGCTATTGCCAAGAAGTTTGCTAACGAAGGCGCTTGTGTGATCATCAATGACAATGATAGTGGCCGTTTAGAAAACGCGAGCGCTGAGTTTAGCGCACAGTATGGGAAAGACGTTTTCTCTGCCGTATTATTAGATGTGACCAATTTGGCTGGAATTCAACATGCTTTTAAAGCTGGAGCTCTTGCTTTTGGCGGTGTAGATATTGTAGTGAACTGTGCAGGTTTGTCTATTTCTAAACCCATTGAAGAACATACTGAAAAGGACTGGGATATCTTGTATGATGTACTAGTAAAAGGTCAGTTCTTTGTTACTCAGTCTGCCGTAAACATTATGCGCAAACAAGAGCTGGGTGGCGATATTGTAAATATTGTGAGCAAGAACGCATTGGTGTCTGGCCCCAATAACGCGGGTTATGGTTCTGCTAAAGCAGCACAAATTCATTTGAATAGATTGAATGCTGCTGAATTGGGCAAAGACCATATTCGTGTCAACGTGGTGAATCCAGACGCAGTCATTTCTGATAGTAAAATCTGGGCTGGTGCATGGGCAGAAGGCCGTGCAAAAGCTTATGGTATTACCGTGGCAGAATTGCCATCATATTACGCAAAACGTACCTTGTTAAATGAAATCATTTTGCCTGAAGATATTGCCAATGCTTGTTTTGCCATCACTGGTGGTTTGTTGAACAAGTCAACTGGTAATGTGATTAACGTAGATGGTGGAGTTGCAGCAGCATTTTTAAGATAACCATGGAAAGAGTAGCATTCAAAATGAAATTGTTTCCTGGTTTCCAAGAGGAATACCTGAAACGCCATGATGAAATCTGGCCTGAGCTAGTAAGTCTGTTAAAAGAAACAGGCATTAGTGAATACAGCATTTTCTTAGACAAGGAAACCCTTTCCTTGTTTGGGGTGCTCAAGATTTCATCGGCCATGAAATTGGATGATCTTCCAAAAGACCCAGTGATGCAACGCTGGTGGAAATATATGGGTGATATCATGGAATCAAATCCAGACAATTCTCCTGTAAGCATACCTTTAACCGAAGTTTTTTATCTGCCATAAACCAATTGCATCATGCAAATTGCTCAAGAACAAATTCAGGCGCATAACCAAGCCCAACAGGCAGCGCACCAACGAAAGATAGATTTTATTGCTGCTGAAAATGCCAATATAGAAAGCATTATTGAAAAACTAGTAGCTTTTCAAGTAGCCATCCCCAGTTGGGCATTGGGTACAGGTGGTACTAGGTTTGGACGTTTTTCTGGTGGTGGTGAACCCCGTAACCTGGAAGAGAAAATTGAAGACATTGGTGTATTGCACCAACTGAACCAATCTAGTGGAGCTATTTCTTTGCATATTCCTTGGGATATACCTGAGAACCCAGAAGCTATTAAAACATTGGCTGCTCAAAAGAGTTTGCGTTTTGACGCCATGAATAGCAATACGTTTCAGGATCAAAAAAATCAAGAGCATTCTTATAAATTTGGTTCTCTGCAACACGTAAACAAAGCTGTTAGACAGCAAGCTATTGACCATAACTTAGAAGTGATCAAACAGGGGATTGCCCTTGGTTCTGATTCTTTAACCGTTTGGTTAAGTGATGGTTCTTGCTTTCCCGGTCAATTGAATTTTAGAGAAGCTTTTCAAAATACTTTGGAGAGTTTAAAAGTGATTTATGCCGCATTACCAGCAAACTGGAAAATGTATATTGAATACAAGGCTTTTGAACCCAATTTTTACAGCATGACCGTGGGTGATTGGGGTCAGAGTTATCTGTATGCAAGCAAATTGGGGCCACAGGCTTATACCTTGGTAGACCTTGGTCACCACTTGCCTAATGCCAATATTGAGCAGATTGTTGCTCTCTTATTAATGGAAGAAAAACTGGCTGGTTTTCATTTCAATGACTCTAAATACGGTGATGATGATTTAACCGTAGGTAGCATTAATCCATACCAATTGTTCTTGATCTTTAATGAACTGGTTGAAGGCATGGATGCACGTGGCATGAACCACGCCAAAGACCTTGGTTGGATGATTGACGCTTCTCATAATGTAAAAGATCCTTTAGAAGATTTGTTGCAGTCTGTGGAAGCCATCATGAATGCTTATGCACAAGCATTATTGGTAGATAAAGTTGCTTTAGTAGCTGCTCAACAATCCAATGATGTGGCAAAAGCACAGGAAGTATTACAGCAAGCTTATCGTACCGATACCCGCGCCATTGTTGCAGAAGCAAGGCTTAGAAGCGGTGGTGCTTTAAAACCTTTGGAACTATATCGTAATTTAGCAGTAAGAGAACAATTGATCAAAGAAAGAGGAGCTCAAACCGTTGCAACAGGACTCTAATATAGTAGCTACACCGGTCATTGCCATTTTTGATATTGGCAAGACCAACAAGAAATTGTTGTTGTTTAATAGACAATACCAAATTGTGTTGGAAGAGTCCTCGCAGTTTCCTGAAATCAGTGATGAAGACGGATATCCCTGTGATGATTTAAAAGCTTTAACGGATTGGGTATTGAATAGATTTGCCAAATTAGAAGCAGACAAACAATATGATGTACAAGCGGTCAACTTTTCTGCCTATGGTGCCAGTTTTGTGTATTTAGACAAAGCGCATCAACCTGTATTGCCTTTGTATAATTACCTCAAACCATTGAATGAGGATTTGTTGAATGGATTTCAGGAAAAATATGGTGGTGCTGCAGCCTTGGCTTTGCAAACCGCATCGCCAAATTTGGCCAACCTCAATTCTGGGATGCAGTTGTATAGAATTAGTAGGGAAAAGCCAGCCCTGTTTCCAACCATTAAACATGCTTTACACTTACCCCAGTACTTGAGTTTTATTTTGGGTGG
>CAIZMD010000791.1 GCA_903933995.1 uncultured Bacteroidota bacterium | reverse complement strand
CGGAAAAAGAAAATACTCAATAATCATAAAGGAGATATTGCATGTGATTTCTATCATAGGTATACCAATGACCTAACCTTGGTTAAGAGGTTGCAAATTCCAAATTATAGATTTTCTATATCATGGTCTCGGATTTTGCCCAAAGGTGTGGGTCAAGTAAATCAGGCGGGAATTGATTATTACCACCGCGTAATTGATTTCTGCATAGAGCTTGGAATTGAACCATGGATTACCTTGTATCATTGGGATCTACCACTTAGTTTACAAGAAAAAGGTGGTTGGACCAACAGAGACATTATTCAATGGTTTAGCATTTTTGTAGAAACTTGTATTAAACATTTTGGTTCAAAAGTCAAGCATTGGATGATCCTAAATGAACCCATGGTTTTTACAGGAGCGGGATATTTTTTAGGGGTGCATGCACCAGGTAAGCGTGGATTAAATAATTTTTTGGCGGCAGCCCATCATGCGGCACTTTGCCAAAGTGAGGGCGGGAGAATTGTAAAATCCATGCAGTCAAATTTAAATGTGGGCACTACTTTTTCTTATTCTCATATTGAACCATTTAATGCTAATAAAGAGAAAGATATTAAGGCTTCATTGAAAGTTGATGCCTTGTTGAATAGATTGTTCCTTGAGCCCTTATTGGGATTAGGATATCCAACCAAAGAACTTAAGTTGTTAAATAGGATTGAAAAATTCATGCACCAAGATGACGAAAAGCGTATGGCCTTTTCCATGGATTTTATTGGTCTGCAAAATTATACTAGAGAAAAAGTATCTCACTCGTACCTAATTCCTTTTTTACAGGCTAAAATTATAAAAGCCAATCAAAGGGCTGTTCCTAGCACTTTAATGAATTGGGAAGTATACCCACCTTGTATTTTCAAGGCTCTAGAACGATACGGTTCTTACCCACAAATCAAAAATATTATTGTTACAGAAAATGGAGCCGCTTTTGAAGATCAACTGGTAGACAATCAAGTCAACGATACCCAGCGAACCCTGTATTTGCAGGATCATATTGCACAAGTGAGATTAGCCCAACAAATGGGTATTCCAGTAAATGGATATTTTGTTTGGACCCTTATGGATAATTTTGAATGGGCAGAAGGGTATCATCCCCGTTTTGGGTTGGTGCATATTGATTTTATAACACAGAAGCGAACCATTAAAATGTCTGGAAATTGGTATAAACAATTCTTGTCATCACTCACTACTTAAAATAAATGCAACAGTCTAAAATTTTGGAATAGTAAAGCACATGGTAGTTCCAATCTTTTCCTTGCTTTCAATATAAAATTTGCCGCCATTTTTTTCTACAAAATCCTTTACCAATTGCAAGCCTAAACCACTTCCTTTTTCTCCCGAAGTGCCAGTAGCGCTTTTAAAAATTTCGTTATCATAAATTTTTTGCAATTGCTCTGCAGGCATGCCTACTCCGTGATCCAGTATTCTGATTTCAATTTTGTCACCATGGTCAAATCCATCTATTTCAATAATAGCATTTGGGTAAGAAAATTTGATAGCGTTGTTTAACAAATTTCGCAATATCACGTCTAAGTGATTCTTATCAGCAAATACTTCAAAGTCAGGGCAATTGTTTTGAGTAGTAATTTTTTTAAACTCATTTGCTCTTCAACCAAAGCCAAATTTTCTTGAATGCTTTGATTGATATTTAATTGTTCTGGTACTAATTGTATGCCATTTTTAGACATGGACCAAGTAAGTAAATTATCCAATGTGTTGCTTAAATTATTGGTATTCTTAACAATCCCAGGGAGTAGTGTTTCAAAGTCTTGTAAAGGAATCCTTTTTTCTGAAAAAGCCTTCATCAAAGCCTGAATGTTAGATGCCGGGCCTCTTAGGTCATGACTAATAATTGAGAATAATCTGTCTTTATCTGTATTTATTTTCTCCAATGAGTGATTCTGATCATTGATAATGCCATTTTTTTCATTCAAGCTTTTATTGGCTTTTGAAATTTTTCTAACCAAAAATAGAATAGCAATTAAAGTAAGGGTTAGTATAATGGCAATAAGAACAATTTGATTCAGTTGTTGTTGCTTTTCCTTGATTTTTGAATTCAAATCCCCAACTTCAATCATTTGCTTATCAAACTGAATATTTTGTAAAATACTTTTGAATTCTCCCGCCTTATTTAATTGTTTTAGAGAGTCTTCTAATAAAACTGCTTGATAAAGAAATTCATTGGCTTTGGTCAAATCTTTGTTTTGATAATACAATTTTCCTAGGATCTTAGATACTTGCAAACGTTCTCCCATATATATCCTATAATTATTAGGATTAATATTGGTTAAAAGTGCTAGTTGTTTTTTTGCACTATCTGCATATTCTAATGCTTTTTGGTTGTCTTTTAAGGCATGATAAATCTCTGCCAAAACAATTTCAGAATTAATGGCACTACCTAATTGAAATGTTATCTTGCTTAATTGAATATCTTTTTCAAACAAAGGAATGGCTTCGTCATATTTTCTACCTAAAAAAAGACAATAGGCTAGATTCCCAGATGTAATTCCTATCCATGCATCTTCTTTTTTTGCCTTGGCACTATCAATGGTTGTTTTGAATTTTTCAATGGCCTGGTCTAATTTATTCTGCTCCTGGTCAATTAAAGCAGATATATTCATCATATTAAGAATCTGTTTTGAATGTTCTTCCGCAGAGGGTAGTTTTTGAAGATTTTCAAGATATAGTTTGCAAAACTTTTCTGCGTAGTAATACTCTTTTAAAATATAGAAATAGTTAGCATAATAATATTGTAATTGCAATTGAAGCTCAGGATTGGAAAAGTCTGGATTGTTTTCCAGTGTTAACAACATCAAAATAAATGCTTGTTCTAATTGTCTTTCTTTTGATTGCTCAGAAAAATTGTACAGGATTTCATCTAGTAGGGATGGAGTGATTCCAGCCTTGGCTACAGTTTCTAATGATGTTTTATAAAAACCCATTAGGTCCTGATTGTCTTGTTTTTTAGCAAGCTCATAAATTTGATGCATGCTTTTTGTTCGCAATTCAACATTATTATTCCCTACATTTTGCAATAGGATTTGTAAGCTATCATTCTGAGCAAATGCACTAAAATGCATATAGCATAATAAGTACCCAATAAACAAAACCTGTTTCAGATTCTTTTGCGTTGTAGTTGTAGTCATTTTATGGCAATTTCAAAATCAGATAATTTGATTAGGGACAAATCTTAACTATCTTGTTTTTGCTTTTACAATTTGTTCCAAATAAGTTAATCTCTAATAATTTTAATTATTTTCATACAGATTATAATGTTTTATAGATTGTTTCTATAGGAACATTTGCAAAGTACTATGAAAGAACCAAATTTTGACATTAGTGTAGTAAATGACCAAAGGGTCAATTGTTTTCATGAAATCAAGAAAATTGACAAAGTTTGGGATTTGCTGGTCATTGGGGGAGGGGCTACTGGATTAGGGATTGCACTAGATGCTACCACCCGTGGCTACACTGTTCTATTGGTTGATCAGTCTGATTTTGCCAAGGGCACTTCTAGCAGAAGCACCAAGTTGGTGCATGGGGGTGTCAGGTATTTGGCCAATGGAGAAATTAAGTTAGTAAGAGAAGCCAGTATTGAAAGGGGCAGGCTCTATCTAAATGCTCCGCATTTGGTCAAAGATCAAGTGTTTATGATACCCGTCTATTCATTTTGGGAGCGCATAAAATATACCATTGGTTTAAAATGTTATGATTGGATTGCCGGAAAAATGCGTTTAGGTTCTTCGCGTTTTATTTCAAAAGATGAGACATTAAAATTGATGCAAGGTGTTAAGCAGGAAAAGTTAATAGGAGCTGTGGTGTACCACGATGGTCAATTTGATGACGCAAGACTTGCTTTGAATCTGGCCCAAAGCATTTGGGATCATGGCGGTTATGCTATAAATTATTGTTCTGTTGTCAGTTTACTCAAAAACCATAGTCAGCAAATCTGTGGAGCTACCTTAAAGGATATGGAAACTCAGATGGAATATCCCATTCAGGCCAAATCTATAGTCAATGCAACCGGTGTATTTGCTGACGCGATACTTCAAATGGACAATCCACTGAACCCAAAAACCTTAAGTGTTAGTCAAGGGATTCATTTGGTGCTGGATGCATCTTTTTATCCTTCTGAAGATGCTTTAATGATTCCTAAGACCAGTGATGGAAGGGTGCTTTTTGCTGTTCCTTGGCATGGTAAAGTTGTTGTTGGAACAACGGATACTCCTGTTAAAGATGCTTCTTTAGAACCCATCGCTTTAGAGAAAGAAATTGCATTTATTTTAGATACAGCAGGTCTATACTTGAAAAAAAATCCCACAAGAGCAGATGTATTGAGTGTGTTTGCAGGACTAAGACCCCTGGCATCTCCAAAAGATGGTGAACAAAAAACAAAAGAAATTTCTAGGGGTCACAGGATTTTAGTATCGCCGTCAGGCTTGTTTACCATCATTGGCGGTAAATGGACCACCTACCGAAAAATGGGTGAAGACATGGTGAACAGAATAGAACAAGAATTACATTGGGAACCAAGAAAAACGGCTACAGAAGCACTGCCTATTCATGGGACCATTCTAACCACAGATTGGAATGATCCAATGTATTTTTATGGTTCTGATGCTACTGTTTTGCGTAATATGATGAATGAATCTGCAAATGGTTGGATCAGTGATTCTTTACAGATTCATGAAGCACAAGTAATCTGGGCCATTAGAAATGAAATGGCTAGAACATTGGAAGACGTTCTTTCTAGAAGAACCAGAGCCTTATTGTTGGATGCCAAAGAAAGCGTAAGAATTGCTAAGCCCGTTGCAGAAATCATGGCAAGAGAAATGGGTAAAGATGCTGATTGGGTAAACAATCAAGTGACTTCTTATTGGCATTTAGCTGAAAAGTATAGACTCCAATGATGGTCTAATAAAATGGAATTGGGGTTAATATATTGATTAACTTGCGGCCTCAAAATAACAACATGAAACTGGAAGCGGAAATCCTCAAAAGAAGTGACAACAAATGTGAGCTCTGTGCATCAACTGTATCGGTAAGCGTTTATGAAGTTCCGCCCCAGGATAAAACCAGTCAGGATAATTGCATTGCTGTTTGCGCAAATTGCCTTAGTCAGATTGATAAAAAAATTGCCCTTGATCAAGCCCATTGGAAATGCTTGAATGATTCTATGTGGAGCGAGGTTCCTGGCGTGCAAGTAGTAGCTTGGAGAATGTTGAATAGGCTAAGAGAAGAGAGTTGGGCGGCGGATTTATTAGATATGATTTATTTAACAGATGAAAACTTGGCTTGGGCCAAAGCCACTGGTGATCATGAAAATGACGCAACAGTAGACCTTCACAAAGACAGTAATGGTACGCAATTGCTTCAAGGAGATACAATAGTTTTGACTAAGTCTTTAGACGTTAAGGGTTCTACCTTAAATGCAAAAATGGGTACGGTTGTCAAGAATATTAGACTAGTTGAGAACAATACAGAACAAATTGAAGGTAAAATTGAGGGACAAACCATTGTAATCCTGACCAAATACGTAAGAAAGCAAGGGGTATAGTGAAATAAGGCTATTGGTAAAGTTGAGACAGTTTCAAAGAAGAATTAGTAAATTGTAGTTCTAACGATTCTATCATTTAAAGTCAACCCCAATGAGCTCTCGTAAAAAATTTATCCAACAGTCCACACTGTTAATGGGTGGAGCTGCACTAGCTTCTGCATTTGATAACCGCGCATTTGCCTATTTCAAAAATCGCATCATGCCTTCTGACCAATTGAATATTGGTGCCATTGGTATTAATGGCATGGGATGGAGCAATGTGAAAGCAGCTTTAAAAGTGGCAGGAGTAAATCTTGTAGCCGTTTGCGATATAGATGAATCGGTGATTCAAAAAAGACTTAAAGAATTGTCAGATAAGGGAACCAATATTTCCTCTATTAAAGTGTACAAAGACTACAGGAAACTATTAGAACAAAAAGACATTGACGCGGTAATCATTGGTACGCCTGATCATTGGCATGCTTTACAAATGATTCATGCCTGTCAAGCTGGTAAAGATGTATATGTAGAAAAACCCGTGGGAAATTCCATTATGGAATGCAGAGCCATGGTTTCAGCCCAACAAAAATACAATCGGGTAGTACAAGCTGGTCAATGGCAAAGAAGTCAACAACATTTTAAAGATGCGGTAGATTATGTCCATAGTGGCCAGTTAGGAAATATCCGAATGACTAAGGTTTGGTGTTACCAAGGTTGGATGAGACCTCAACCTGTTGTACCTGATTCTGCCCCACCTGCAGGAGTAGATTACCAACAATGGTTGGGCCCAGCTAAAACATTGCCATTTAATGCTAGTAGATTCCATTTTCATTTTAGGTGGTTCTGGGATTATGCTGGTGGACTCATGACCGATTGGGGAGTGCATTTATTAGATTATGCATTAATTGGCATGAAAGCTGAATTGCCTAAAACCATTGATGGAATGGGTGGAAAATTTGCCTATCCAGAATTAGCAGAAGAAACACCAGATACCCTAACAACATTGTATGAGTTCAACAATTTTAACCTTGTTTGGGATTCTGCAATGGGTATTGATAATGGATCTTATAATCGTGACCACGGAATAGCATTTATTGGAAATAATGGCACCCTCATTCTTAATAGGGGAGGATGGGAAGTGATAGAAGAAAAACAAGGAAAAAACAAAGTAAGTGTTCCATTTAAAAAATCCTCAGATAATGGTTTAGAGAAACACTGGGTGAATTTTGTAGACGTAGTCAAGTCTAGGAAAATGGAAGATTTACATTGTTCCATTCAAGACGGAGCGCATGTTGCAACAGTGGCGCAGATGGGGAATATTTCTTATAGGACAGGTAAGAAATTACAATGGGATAAGACTAAAATGCAATTCACAGACCAAGAGGTTAATAAAGCTTATTTAATGAAACCTTATTACAACGGGTATAGCTTGCCCAAAATTTAATTCTTCCAGATTTGGAAATCTTTAATAAGAATATTATTGCCATTGATGAAGAGCTCAAAAAGCAGATAGTGGATTCCTATCTTGCTTCAAGCAAGGATTTCATGTATAGTATTGATAAGAGCTTTAACTTAATTGCAGCTAATCAAAATTTCTTAAACTTTATTCAGCAATTAACAAGCTTCAATTCTTTTCAAATTGGAGGTAATCTTTTTAATATTATTGATTTCCCTGAAGACTTCAAAACTAAATTTCTGAATTGTTTTGAAAGAGGACTTCATGGAGAAATTTTTGTTGAAGAATTTAATTTTTTAATTCCCCAAAAAGGAATCAACAGGTGGTCTGAATTGCATGTAAATCCAATTATCTATGGAGATATAATTCTAGGTGTTACATTCATCTCAAAAGAAATTACGGAAAGAAAATTAGCAGCTCTAGCTTTAGCAGAAACTAATACAAGATTAAATAATATTCTTTTATCCTCTTCCGACTGGATTTGGGAAGTTGATGCTAATGGAATTTATACCTATTGCTCTGAAAGAATTATCAGTCATTTGGGATTTGATGTTTCTGAGATTATAGGGAAATCTCCTTTTGATTTTATGCGTGCTGATGAGAAGGAAAGAGTGGGATTGATTTTTCAAGACATTGTTGCAACTAAATCAGCTATTGTAGATTTAGAAAACTGGAATATTCACAAAGATGGCAGAGAGGTTTGTTTGTTAACCAATGGGATCCCTGTTTTTGATGAAAATGGAAATTTGAAATCTTATATTGGTGTTGACAAAGATATTACCATGCGCAAGACCAATGAATTGGATTTGATGCGCATCAACGAGGACTTATTGCATAAAACAGAAGAATTAACAAAACTCAATTCAGAGCTAGAGCGTTTTGCTTTTGTAGCCTCACATGATTTGCAAGAACCATTAAGAACAATAACTAGTTTCTTGCAATTATTTGAAAGAAAATTTACCAATTTAGTAGATCCTACTGCCAAGAAGTATATTGATTTTGCAGTTAATGCAGCAGAAAGGATGAAGTACTTGATTCGAGATCTATTAGAATATAGTAGTTCTGGAAAAGGAATTGAGGAATACACACAAGTAGATCTGAATCTGGTTGCATCTGACATTACCCAGCTATTTGAAATCTCTCATTCAGAAACTGATGTGGAATATAAAATTGACAAATTACCTGTTGTCAACGCCATGTATTTCAAAATGCTTCAAGTATTTCAAAACCTAATTGGCAATGCTATCAAATACAAGGGGGAGGAAAAGTTAGTCATTGAAATCAGCGCAAAAGAGTTGGATCATGATTGGCAAATTAGTATCAAAGACAATGGAATTGGCATAGAACCTCAATATCATGAAACAGTATTTGAGTTGTTCAATAGATTGCATAGTACTACAGAATATACAGGAACGGGTATCGGGCTTGCCGTTTGCAAAAAAATAATTGAAATACACGGTGGTAAAATCTGGTTACACTCAGATTTATATAAAGGGGCCGAATTTATCTTTACCTTGCCCAAAAATAGGCCATGAAAAAAGTACTCTTATTAAGCTTTGTTCTTCTAGGAACACTAGTTCTTAAAGCACAAGTTACTGCCAATATGAAATTGGTTGACTCAACAACCAGCTTTAAACCACTCACTGCTACACTTACTAGAGGCGGTTTAATTAAAACAGCTAATTTTCATTTTTATGAATTAAATGATAAGATTAACCAGAAGTCTCTATATCCCAATCCTGAAATTTTAGTTTACCAAGAAGGCAAAAAATTTAAAATGAAAATTCAGGGAATTGAGAAATTAATTGCGGTTAATAAGCTGCAAGAAGTGATTGAATCCAATATTGAGGGCAATTTTAAGGGGTATGACGGGAACAGTTCATTTAGATTGGTAAACCAAGATGTTTGGAAACAGGACTATCCAACAGGTACTGTATTTACCAATTTGTTTAGACCTGCAGTTACCATCTATCTGTCTTCTGAAGGCTATAAAATGATGATTGAAGGCGTAGCCGAAGATCCCATTTTGGTCAAGAAATTATAATTATTTCCAGATTTTCAAATTAAATCTTAAACGTTTATCTCTTAAGAGGCTACGCCAATCTATAAACAAAAACGCGGCTACTAATAACAATCCAAACATCAAACCAGTAATAGATTGCCAGGAAACAACGCCATTCCAAACTTCATTGGCGTGTTCTGCTGCAAATTTACCCATAAATACTGCCAATGCATCACTGGTGAATTTGCCAACTATGAATGCGGGAATAATATAAATAGGTTTCAAATTGGCCATACCCCCAGCAATAAAAAGAGGCGTAGTGGGCAAGGGTAATAAGGAGTAGCTCAAAATGGCTAATTGACTTTTCCAACCCTTTTCTTTGAGTTTTTTTCCAAGGTATTGAACGTCTTCATTTTTGTCAGGTTTGAAAATATGGTGGGCAATTTTTGGAATATATAATGTAAGAATATATCTGCCAAGCACAGAACCAGCCACGCCAATAATAATAACAGGCCATACTTCAAGTTGAAAACGTATTTGTAAGAATACCATTACCACAAAAGCAGGCGGTAGCGGTAGGGGAACAATATCTACAGCGGCACTGGCAAGAAAAACATAGAGGTACTTCAACCACATAAACCTTTATTGGTATCAATTTACCGATAATTTTCGAGTAAACTGTTAATGCAATTAAACTTCTGTATAGTTCATCAACTCTTCTAACAAGTCATTTAAGTTTAATGATGCAGCAGCAATTCTAGAATCAGCCGCCCCATAATAGATATACAAGCGGTTGTCAAATAAAGCGGTTCCAGTTGGGAAACAGACATTATTTACTTCTCCTGCTTTTTCCCATTCCAATTCTGGCATAAAAAGTGGATAGGGAAGTCTGCAAATTTCTTTTTGGGGATTATCTAAATCCAATAAGGCTGCGCAGGCAGAATAAACATATCCATTAATAGTGTCATGTACACTATGGTAAATGATTAACCAGCCGTCTTTTGTTTCTATGGGTGGGCATCCTCCACCAACATAACTTACTTCATGTGGGTATTTAGGCGTTAGCACAATACAACTATCAAAATTCAATAAATAGTTTTTCCAAAACGCAGGAGTTAAATCACTGGTTTCTGATATACCTGCAACTATTTGAATATCGGGTTTAATTCTATGCAAGAAGAATAATTTGCCATCAATTCTTCTTGGAAAAAATATCAAATTCTTATCCCAAAGTAATCTGTCTTGAAATTCATCTAGCTCAAGAACCCTATTGTGTTCATTGTATCTGGGATATTTTGCATTGAGGCCAACATTACAGCCAGCCAAATCCTGAAATTCAGTATAGGTAATCTGTGGAACAACCACGCCCTTTTTTTCCCAATGAACCATGTCTTTAGAAATAGCTAATGCACCAAGCGCATTAATACCATCATAGGCAGTATAGCTTAAATAATAAGTATCTTCTATTTTTACAATTCTAGGATCTTCCACACCATGGGACTCATAATCAAATTCAGGAACCACCACTGGATCATTGTTTCTTTCCAGCAAGGTTAAGGGGCCGGTGAATTTACAATACCCAATGGTGGAATAATTTCCAAAAGCAACGGCACGATAAAACATATGAACTGTGTCTGCTTCTTTGATAACTCCTGGATTTAGAACTCCCTCTTGTTCAAATTCCAATTGACTTCTGGAAAGCACAATACCTTCTTTTTTTATTGATATCATTTACTAAATTTGAATAGGGAAAGTTTAATGTGTATAAGAAAACATTATTTAAGTAGTAAAGCAAAGGTGGTTAGTTTTAAGAGAGATAATTAATAGAATAATGCTTTGAATTTGCAAGATTCACAGTTAAAATGCTCCCTTGGTCATAAATCAGACGCTAACCTTTTATGCATAAATAATCAAACAGATGGAGTACCATTTTTCGTTTAGTAAAAAAATTGGATTACTAGTATTTCATGCGCTGTTATTTGTTAATCTGTTTGCACAATCAAGTCTATTAACTAGTTCTAACTTACCCATTGTGGTCATTAATACTGGTGGACAGACCATTTTGGATGATCCTAAAATAACGGCAGATCTAGGTATAGTTTATAATGGCACTGGACAGAGAAATGCTTTGACTGATGCATTTAACCATTACAACGGGAAAATTGGAATTGAAGTAAGAGGGCAGTCTTCACAGATGTTTCCAATGAAATCATATGGAATTGAATTGCGTTTGGCAGATGGTTCAAGTAATAATCAATCATTATTCGGAATGCCATCTGAAAGTGACTGGGTCTTGTATGCGCCATATACAGATAAAACCTTGATGCGTAACGTACTTGCGTATAGCATAAGTAATAGCTTGGGAAGGTATGCTTCTAAATGTAGGTTTGTTGAATTGATTCTGAATAATGATTATAAGGGTATTTATGTGTTAATGGAAAAAATCAAGCCTGGAAGAGCCGGTATTGTGAAAATGAAAAAATCAGATATTGAAGGTGATGCTTTAACCGGGGGCTATATTTTTAGTTTGGACAAGCAACCAAATGCTTGGTATTCTTCTTTTCCGGCACCAAAATCAACAAATCAAAGCTTTCCTCATTTCTCATATGTTTATCCCAAAGAGACTGATATTGTTGAACAACAAAAAAACTATATCAAAAAGCAAGTAGATGATTTTGAAGCAGCATTGAATAGTAGCAATTTTCAAGATCCTTTGATAGGCGTAAGAAAATATGCAGACTTGAATTCATTTATGGATTATTTTATAGTCAATGAAATTAGTAGAAATGTTGATGGCTATAGACTAAGTAGTTATTTTAATAAAGATAGAGATAGCAAAAATTCCTTAATCAAGGCGGGCCCTGTTTGGGATTATGACTTGTCATTTAGAAACGCCAATTATTGTAATGGAAGCAATGTGAATGGATGGGCTTTTCAATTCAATGAAGTCTGCCCTGGTGATGGCGCTGGTCTTGTGCCGTTTTGGTGGGAAAAGTTGTTTACAGATAGTAACTATGTAAAAGATTTGCATAAGCGATGGACTCAACAAAGAACTTCTGTATTGAAAACAGCTAATTTAAATCAAGTAATTGATTCAATTGTTCAATTAACCGATGAAGCAAGACAAAGGCATTTTAAACGTTGGCCCATTTTAGGTCAATATATTTGGCCTAACCCCAATCCTATACCAAATTCATATACTGAAGAAATAAGTTATTTGAAAGTATGGTTAGATCAAAGACTAACCTGGATTGATCAAAATTTACCCAAACAAATTAAAGCTAATTGGACTGAATCTAATACAGGAACACTTCAAGTAAATGTTTTTCCAAATCCTATCAATAGCCGTTCTAAAATTCAGATTCTTGCTAAGGAAGATCAAGAAATTAGTGTGGAATTATTTCAAGTAAATGGTAAATTGACTTATGCTACAAAGAAACTTTTGATAAAAGGCCTTAATCAAATTGACCAAAATTTTTCTTTCATATCTTCTGGCATTTATTTATTAGTAATTAAAAATGGGGCAGGAGAAAAGATAATTACCAAACTAATTAAATGATGAGTTTTCAAAGTAAAAATTTCTTCAATTGCCATTATTCCATCCAATCTATTTTACTTATTGGCTTATTGTTTACTTGTTTTTCATCTTTTTCACAACCAAAAGAATCGGAAAAAGCCATATTCCCCAAAGATGCTGTTTATCTGAAAATTCTTGGAGTAGCACAAGACGGCGGATACCCTCAAATAGGTTGTATAAAAGCTTGTTGCAATGCCATTAAACAAGGAAAGGAAACCAAGAAAAATGTGGTTTCCTTAGGTTTGGTGAGTAACAATAAGTATTGGCTTTTTGAAGCAACTCCGGATATAAGTGTCCAATTAGACCTAATGCAAAAAGAAGTAAAGCATTCCAGTTTTCTAATGCCTGAAGGAATCTTTATAAGCCACGCACATATGGGACATTATGCCGGCTTGCAATTTTTAGGAAGGGAAGCACTTGGGGCATCTAAAGTGCCAGTGTATGCCATGCCCAAAATGGATAATTTTTTAAGAAACAATGGACCCTGGAGCCAATTGGTACAGTTAAATAATATTGTTTTAAAACCTGTTCAACACAAACAACCCATTCAATTGAATGAGCAAATCTCTGTAACGCCAATTTTAGTACCTCACCGCGATGAATTTTCAGAAACTATTGGTTTTATCATTCAATCAAGCCGTAAATCAGTATTGTTTATCCCAGATATTGACAAATGGGAAAAATGGGAAGAACAGATAGTTGAAATGGTAAAATTGGTAGACCTAGCATTGATTGACGGCACTTTTTTTAAGGGTGGAGAATTGCCTAATAGAAATATGTCTGAAGTGCCCCATCCTTTTGTGGAGGAAAGCATTAAGAAATTTGCATTATTACCCTTAAAAGAAAAATCTAAAATTTGCTTTATACATTTT
>CAIZMD010000790.1 GCA_903933995.1 uncultured Bacteroidota bacterium | reverse complement strand
CAGACCACCACTGGTCAATAAATGAAAATTTAAATAAAGCAACATGAAAAATCTGTTCTTGTTTTTGGTGGCATTTATGGCATTTGCCCTAAACGCTACTGCACAAAAAAAAGCTGATATCCGTTTAAATGGATACGCCGTTGGCGCATTCAGTGATAAAGTAGATTCTTATTATTCTTCTACAAATTACTTTGAGGGAACTATTAATGGTGGATTTCAGTGGGGAGCCGGTATTGAAATCAAACCCCAAAAAATGATGGGGATTGAGTTTTTATACAATCGTTTAGATACCAAAGCGCCAATGACTTATTATGACAATGGTGTCAAGTCAGGTACTTTTAACGCAAGTGTCAACAATTTTATGTTGGGTGTGAATCGTTATTTTGTTTCAAATGACAAAGTAGAAGGTTTTGGTGGATTGTTGGTAGGTGTTACTGGATTCAAAATTGGTTCTGCAACTGCTACCAAATTTGGTTATGGATTCCGTTTAGGCGCCAATGTTTGGGCTACTCCCAAAGTAGGTCTTAAATTCCAAGCCCAATTGATGTCTGCTAGTCAGGCTGTAGGTGGCGGATTCTATCTTGGAACTGGCGGTGCTGGTGCTGGTGTTTCTTCTTATTCTTCTTTCTACCAATTTGGATTGGGCGGCGGTTTGGTATTCAAACTGGGTCAATAATCTAATTAAATAGTTGGGCCTGTTTTATCCCTAGGGATGAAACAGGCTTTTTTATTGTCCTGAATCAGCGGTTTCCCTCAATAATAGATACTTTTACAACCAGAGCTTAGCCTATGCAATATCTCCACAAAATATACTTCTTAGTAATATTTCTATTCTTTCATAGTCTGGGATTATTCGGCCAAACAGATGCTGTAAGTTCAAGTAAGGGCATTCCACAAAAAGACCTAATTGATTACTTAAGACAATATACCAAGAGTAAGGGCAAAGCTCCTGATACCAATTTACAAGTGGGTAAATTGTATAAGACCTATTTGCCTGTGGTAGGGTATGGTCCGGCAGTGGGTTTTGTATTTGGGGGAGGAATTAGCTTTAGTTCATTATTAGGGGATGCAAAAAATACCCATATTTCCTCTGCCTTGTTAAATGCCAGCGTTACTACCAAAGAACAGTTTTACATGAACCTGAGAACCAATCTCTACTTACCCAATGACAAATGGATCATGCAAGGTGATTTTAGAATCATGTTGTATGCACAACCTACTTATGGACTGGGTATTCAAAAAAACGAATTTGATTCTGGTCAAAATATGCGGTTTAACTATTTTAGGTTTTATGAAAAAGCGTATAGAAATGTGGCCAAGCATTTTTATGTGGGTATGGGCATTCAATTAGACAAACATTTTAAAATCAGAGACGAGCAATTAGATCTAGACTTGCCAGAACTTAGGGTCACTGATCATTATGCTTATTCTCAAGCAAAAGGATTTAATCCTGAAAAATATACCACATTCGGTCTGTCATTAGATTTCCTATATGATAGCAGGGATAATTCTATTAATCCTTATAAAGGAGGGTATGCACAATTATCCTATAGGCAAAATCTCTCATTTTTAGGAAGTTCTCAAAATAGCAGTTCTTTATTTTATGATTTGAGAAAGTATTTTGTCTTAGGCAATCGCGCAGCAGATAAATCCATTTTAGCATTCTGGAGTTGGGGACAGTTTAATACAAGTGGTAATATTCCTTATTTGGCATTGCCTTCCATTGGGTGGGATACTTATAATAGATCTGGTAGGGGCTATGTACAAGGCCGATTAAGGGGCACTAATATGATGTACCTAGAATCTGAATACCGATTTCCTTTAACCGCAAATGGATTTTTGGGTGCCGTTATTTTTGTAAATGGTACTACAGCTTCCAACGATTTTCAAAAACAATCTTTGTTTAACAGCACAGCCATTGGATATGGTGCTGGTTTTAGGGTTAAAATGGACAAAAGATCCAGAACCAGTATTGGCGTAGATGTTGGAATGGAAAACTGGAATACCCGAAGAATTTATTTTAACTTGCAAGAGTGCTTTTAACCAATCAGTACAAATCATGCATATGAAAAATTCCATCTTGTTTTTAATAATGGCAAGTTTTGCCATTTCTTGTGGAACCGTTGCAAAGATTGAAAAATCTTGGAGGGATCCTGACACCCAAGTGAATATGGAACAGTTAAACAAAATATTAGTAGTAGCTCACTTGCGTAATGAAGCGGAT
>CAIZMD010000789.1 GCA_903933995.1 uncultured Bacteroidota bacterium | reverse complement strand
CCACCTAAGTCTACCCCAAACAATGCAGGATTATCTCCATAGCTATTTATTTCAGGATCAAATCCAGTATACTTAGTAAAAGTGTAAAGATTATTTACACCCAATGACATTTTAATACCACTAATTCCTTTAACTAGTTTAGCGGGAAGTGTATAACCAAAAATAATATTCTTAATACGAACAAAACTTCCATCCTCTATAAATCTTCTAGTAAATGGCAATGTTCTCCAAAACTGTCTAATAGGTTTAGGCGCCAATGCATTTGAATTATCAGCACCTTCTTTCCAAGCTCCATTAAACATATCCAGAGTAACATTTTTTGAAGTGCCTATATTAGCATTCCAGACGCTATTCATATTCACAATATCATTACCCTGAACCCCATTTATAAATATGCTTAAATCAAAGTTTTTATATTTGAAATTATTTATGAATCCAAATGTATAATCAGGATTCACATCTCCAATAACAACACGATCTGTAACGGAAATAGAGCTTGGGTCATTATCAAAATTCCTATACTTGACTTCACCAATCGTGCGTCTGATAATATTTAATGGCTGTCCGTTGTACACTAATGAGTTTCTCACTTCTGCCTCATTATCAAAATAGCCATCTTCTACGTAACCATATAAAGTTCCTATTGGTAGGCCGGCACGTTGAATAAATGGAGCGTCACGGGTAGAAATATTGCTCGCAAATTGTTCTTTTACATCACCTCCTAGTGAAATGATTTTATTTCTATTAAATGAAATATTGAAATTTGTTTTCCATTGAAAATCCTTTTTATTGATAACAGTTGCATCTATTGAAATTTCTAAACCCTTATTTTCTACAGATCCTGAATTTCTTAATTGACGTTGAAAGCCAGTAGATGCTGGTGTAGTAATATATTGCAATAGATCATTGGTGCGTTTTAAATAAACATCAACATGTGCATTAACACGCCCATTTAACAAACCAAGATCTAATCCTGCGTTATACGCATTGGTTGTTTCCCATTTAAGTTGTGCATTGGCCGGTCCTGCAAACACGTCATCAGCTAAACCAGTTTGAACAACACCATTAAAAGTATAATTGTAAATAGCAAGCTTAGACAAAGAGGCGTAAGACCCAATGCCCTGGTTGCCTGTTTGGCCATAACTTGCTCTAAATGTTAACTCACTAATTGCATCAATTTTCTTGATAAAAGATTCTTTGTGTAATTTCCAAGCAAGACCGGCCGAAGAAAAAGCTGCCCACTTATTGTCTTTACCAAATTTACTAGATCCATCATTTCTATATGAAACAGATAAAATATATTTATCAGCATAGCTGTAATTTAAACGGCCTAAAAATGAGACCAAATTAGATTGGTATTTATTTGTTACAATTGGTAAAATTTGTTCTGCCGATTGCATGTTTTCATTCTGCAAAAGATCATTTGGAAAAGTTTTAGCTTCTGCACGCGTAGAGTTACCCATATTTTGCTCAAAAGTTGAAGCAGCAGTAGCAGTAAAACTGTGGTTATCAACTTTTTTATTATATGTCAAAATACTTTCAGATACTATACTAGACCAATTGTTATCTGATTTTAAACCCCAACCTTTAGATGCAAATCCTTCAAATACTGTTCTAGGATAATATTGATCCCTTGTATTAGCGCCATAATTAAAACCAATATTTTGTCTAAATTTTAAATTCTTATGAAGTGTGGCTTCTACATAATTGGATGAGAAAATATTAGTAGCATTAACCCTATTTAAAACATCATTTACATATATATAAGGATTGGTTATAAAATCATCACCCAACCCATCGTATTCATCTACTATGCTTATTGTTGCAGGATAAGTTAACGCGGAACGAACCACCCCAGCACTTGCGGCGTCTGATTTATCAGTACCAGTTTTAACACCTCTAGTAGAGGAATTAGAAATAGAGTTACTTGTTCCAATTTTAAAAATCTTACTTATATTTCTAGTTAAATTAAAACTTAGGTTTATTTTCTTATAGCCCGAAGTTTGAATAACTCCTTCCTGATCTACATAGCCCAATGAAAAATTGTGACTACCCGCATCAGATGCACCAGAAATGTTTAAGGAATATTGTTGTGTAAACGCTTTTCTAAATATTCTTTCCTGCCAATTGTTATTATCTGTTTCATAGGCAGAAGGATTTGGAAAGGGTAAAGTATAGTTAGTGCCATCATATTTATTGGCGTTCTGGTATGAAAGGTTTTGAAAATTAGCATACTCAAATGGATTGAGCATTCGTATTGTATTTGATACCTCAGCCAACCCCAATGTTACATTTAATTCTACTTTGTCTTTTCCTATTTTACCTTTTCTTGTTGTGATTAAAACAACACCATTTGCGCCACGGGAACCATAAATAGCAGTTGCAGAAGCGTCTTTTAAAACATCTATAGATTCAATATCGTTAGGATTTAAAAACGCAAGTGCATTTAGTGTTTGTTTTTCATCACCGCCTAAAGATTCGGGCGTTGTTCCGCTGCTACTATTATTAAATGGTACACCATCAATTACATATAAAGGCTCAGTTCCACCCAAAAAAGAATTAGACCCACGAATCCTAATGCTAAGACCAGCTCCTGGTGCACCATCATTTTGAGTAACGTTTACACCAGCCAATTTACCCTGCATGGCTTGTAAGATATTCACTGGATTATCACGCATGATATCTTCACGATTAAGCCTTTGGACAGAACCAGTTAAATCTGACTTTTTTACTGTTCCATAGCCAATCACAACTATGTCGGCAAGTGCCGAAGCCGTGGATTTGAGGGAAACAGTCACCGTAGATTTGTTTGAAACATTAACTTCCGATGTTTCCATACCTACAAATGTTACAATTAAAGTTGTAGCACCAGTTGGAAGGTCTATTGAAAAATTACCCTTGTCGTTACTTAGTGCAACAATTTTTGATTTATTAATAGTAATTGTTGCTCCAGTAATTGGGGCCCCGGATTCATCTACTACTTTTCCGGTAATTTTCTTCAATTGTGCTTGACCTTCAACAGCTAGGATAGCAAAAAATAAAAGAAAGAAAACGAACACTTTTCTCATATGGCAATGATTTTACCAAATGTAATTACGTGCTTATACAAATAGTGGTACTTTTTTAACCCTTATTGTACTTAATTAGTCAAATAATCCTAATTTGACATATTGTTGGTATAATTAACATGATATTATTTTATCATGAAGTCTATGAAATTATTAAGTAAATTTTTCTTTTTTCTATTCCTTCTAACAATGTGCGGCACTGCTATAAGCCAGCCATTTATCAAAGAAATCAAAGCTTTCAGAAGAACAGACTCTATTGCCATACCACCAAAAAATGCAATTTTACTAATTGGGAGTTCTAGTTTTACCAACTGGAAAGACGTTGCTGATTATTTCCCGAATCATACCATTATTAATAGAGGCTTTGGAGGATCGTCACTTCCGCATATGATTTTGTATGCCAATGACGTCATTTTCAAATACAATCCTAAGCAAATCATTATTTATTGTGGTGAAAATGATTTAACCGGAGGCCCTTCTATCACTGCAGATACTATTTTGGAGCGATTAATAAAATTACACCATCTAATAAGATCAAGGTATAAAAAAGTGCCCATCGCCTATATATCTATGAAACCTAGCCCAAGCAGGGAGAAGTATTTAGAAACTATGCAAAAGGCTAATGCACTAATCAAAACATTTATGGAGCATCAAAAGAAATCTAGCTATATAGATGTTTACCACAGCATGCTTGATGCCAATGGCAACATACTCACTCATATTTTTTTATCAGATAAGTTACATATGAATGCAGAAGGGTATAAAATATGGCAGGGTGTTATTGAGCCCTATTTGCGATGATGATTAATACTGGATGTGCAAATAAATGGAAAGGGAAAGCAAAATATATTTCTAGCTACTAAAATATTTTAATTAGTTTATCTAATTAATTAATAAATTTATTAATGCTTTGATTTGCAACGCTACCACAATTGCTATCCTAATTATTAAAACATTGGAACATGTATAAAAACTATCTACATAAAACTATTCAATTACTGTTTTTTGTACTGTTGTTTAGCTGTAGTAAAAACACCAATGGCGGGTCTGTAAATCCGGTAAATCCTGTAACAGCACCAACGGTTGTTTCTGCAAAATTGATGACCCTGCCCAAAGGTTGGAAATTATCAAGCACTCTTTCGGCAAGTTTTCCAAGCGGGATTGAATTGTACTATTACGATAGTATTTATGCAGGAAGAAATACCAAAATGTATTGTTTAGCGTATGACAGTAAAAATACCAGCATAGAGTTTAAACCTGTACTTTCCAGTGTTGCTAAAAAGCCAAGTGACTTTTTTAAAGATGAAACTGGCGTAGTATATGCATGCATTAATGCAGGATATTTTGGTGCAAACCAATCTTTTAGTTTGGTAAAATATAACGGCACAGTTTTATCGCCAAATATAAAAGTATTAAGTAGAAACTTTAATGGGGTTAGTACATCATACTATGCAACAAGGGCAGCATTTGGTATTACTGCATCAGGTTCTTATGAAGCTGCTTGGATCTATCATGTAGGTACTGGTAATGATAATATTTATGCTTATCCAAAACCCAATGCAAATGTTGAAGGCATGGCGCCTATGGCTTTGCCAACAGAACTATTTCCTGCGGGAGGCGCTATTTGGAATACCCAAACGGCTATTGGCGGTTCACCGATGCTTATAAAAAATGGGAAAGTTAATATCACTGATACTGCTGAATTAATAAGTATCAATAATACTACCTCTAGACCAAGAACGGCAATAGGATCTACAGCTTCAAGTCTGGTGTTATTATTAGCTGTTGAAGGAGATAATACTTTATCTGGAACGCCAGGGATGAATTTAGCTGAATTGACTACCGTAATGCAAAGTTTGGGATGTATCGATGCTATTAATTTAGATGGTGGTGGATCTACCAATATGGTTGTTTCCAATCAACAATTGGTTAGACCCGGTGATAATGGTGTTGAACGTCCAGTTGTATCTGCCATCCTAATCAAAAAGAAATAAAAAGTGCATGATGCATCCACTTTAGTGCTTGGTTCTGTTGACTCATTTGGGAAAAAGAAATTGAGTAGTAGTGTCTTGAATTTTCTTCAAACCTAATCCCTCACCCCTTCTCCCTTCTTCCCAAACTTTCTAGGATAATAGGCAAATGTGAGCATGAAATATTGTTGTAGGCCATTGGTGATATTGGTAGATGTGCCGTAAGAATTGACAGAGTTAGTAATGTTCTGGTATTGTTTTAGAATATCCATGGCTGCCAATTTTAGTTCTCCCTGTTGTTTCATGAAGCGATAAGTAGCAAATGCATTCCAAAGTACGGTGGGTTTGGCTAGGCTTGAGTTGTTTATATGGTCAAGGGTAGTGCCAATGCTAAAATCTTTTGGATAATTGAGGTTGATGCTAATATTAGTGGTATTGCTACTATTGGTAAAATTGTTGAGTTGGCTCACAGTTTGACTTACTTGATTAAACTCCAATCTTTCTGCAATGCTGGCTACTAACATAGTGGCCAAAGAAAACTGCAAAGTAATTTGATTAGATAACCTAGAACTTTTACTGATGTTATAGGTGCCATCAATATAATTGGGTTGGTTACCCAAATTATAGGATCCATTATACATGAGCTGCAGAGTATTTTTCTTCATCCGTTTTGAAACATTCACATTGTAATTCAGATTCAGGTTTTGGCCTTGGTCTGCATTAATGTAATAAGTAATCCTTTTTCCGGAAATGGCATTAATTACGCTATCTGTAACAGGGTTCTGTGATAAGTTATAGTTAGCGCCAAAAAAAGCATTGATGCCATAGGGCGATTTCTGGTTCTGTGTATTATAGTTCCCATTCAAGTTAAGGTTATGGATCACGGTATTTTTAAGGTTGGGATTACCTACGGTGATATTGTAAGCATTAATATCATCTACAATAGTGAATAAAGCGTCTATAGAGGGATATTCAAAATTCTTATTGTAATTCATGGAAAGATTATAATTGTTTTTCTGACTATTGAAACTATTATAGTTGATACTAGCTTCATACCTGAAAAATTGCATTTGCCTGTTTAGGTTACGCCAGGCTATAGAGGATTGATTGTCTTCCCATCTAAAGTCTTCCATAATCTTAGCTTGAATATTCAAACTTTTAAAAACAGATAGCCTGTTTTTGTTAAAGGATTTTGCTAGGGATAAACCAGGAATATAACCCATTGTCTTTCTATTATTCAAATTGGACAGGTTATTATTTATGATAAAGTTTTTGGAAGCACTATCATAATCACTCACTTTAGCATTACTATTGGATTGGTTAGTATTAAAAGCTTGGTCAAATCTTAGATCAATCCCTCCCAAATTGTATCTCCCAAACAAAAGTCTGCGCAATCCTCTATAAACTAGATTGGCCCTAATGCCAAAATTGCTGTTGTCATTTAAGTAAAGACGGTTATAAGAAGTATCCTTATTATTTACTGTAAAAGACTTAAAAACGCTGACTACATTTCTTTCTGAATTAGAATTTGAATTTTGAAGACTGGCATTAAAACTTAGGTTAGTCAAAGGCTGATCATTATCAGATTTTGAATAACTGAGGTTCAAGCTTTGGCTGTTAGACTGACTAGTTTGTCTGCTTGCAACATCATTGGTGCTTTGAATAGCACCTTTTGCATCAGTAGTTTCTGTGAAGTTGGTAGAAGCAGCTTTTCTATCACTGATACTGGCAGAACCTCCTAGGTTGAAATTATCATTGTAGGAATTGTTTTTGACATAGTTGAATCCAATATTATGATTGTTGCTGTTGCTAACTTGTTGACCCTCTTCTTTAATCAATTGTTCCGCGCCAGCAACAATTCTATTTTGGGTGCGTAGGTTGGTTATCCAACTATCGCCCCCGCTCATATTGTAGTTGGCAGATAGGCGATTATTTTGTCTGCTATTATTTTCTTCTTTAAAATTTTGAGTAAGTGAAAATCCTACTGAATGGTTCTTATTAATGCCTCCCACGCCAAACCTACCTGTTCTAAAAAGGTTGGGATTATTGGTTCTATAAGTATTGTTCTGCATCATCTGATCTAGACTGCCAATCTCTTTATTGATATTATTATAACCCCCACCAACGCTTAAACTGAATTTTTTATCATAGGTCTGTAAAGCTAGGTCAGTTTCGAAACGGTCATCCGTTCCCAATCCGGCACCCCCTTTTCCAAAATAGCCTTTTTTGGCGCTCTCTTTTAATTTGATATTCATAGACAAGATAGAATCGGTTTGCTGACGGCTGGTATTCCCAATATTCTCCCTGTCATATTCTTGGTACAATTGTATTTTATCAATGGCTGATTTGGAAAGATTTTGTGTGGCAATTCTAGGGTCTGTTGATCCAGCAAAGGGCTTGCCATCTACAAATACGTTTTGCACTTTTCTACCAGATACGGTTATACTACCATCGGCCCAAACCGTCATGCCTGGCACTTGGTTTAATAATTCTTCCACCACCTGGTGGTCTTTTAATTTGAATGCAGCAGGGTTAATTTCTAAGGTATCGCCATTCATGCGCACAGGAATCACGCTTTTAACAACAACCGAACTGCTGTCTTTAGAATTATAAGATAGATAGATATTCAAACTGTCTTTTCCAGTTACTAAATAAGGAGCATTATAGGTATTGTATCCTACGTAACTAATATTGAGTAGTAGTTTGGTTTTGAGTGTTAGTTTCTCAAATGAAACGGCTCCATTTTTATCGGATAATTGATAACTGAGTAAACTTGAATCGGGCCTAAACAGACTTACCGTAGCCATTTCAAGCACTGTTTTACTGGTAGAATCATAGACCACTAGTTTTAGTTTTCCTGTCTGGCCAAAAGCCACCATAACAGAACCAAGTATGATCAAGAACAGGATAATTTTTTTCATGTTAATCTTTGAGCTTGAATGCAACTACTAGCAAACCATTTTTATCTGATAGTTTATTTGCATCTGCCGCTAATGCTGCAGGAACTTCCACTTCTGGATGTTGTTTTAAAAAGGAACCAATCATATCTGCTTTCAATAACTTATAAAATCTTTGTCCAGATCTCACTATGTTATATGGGGTTAACAAAGACAGATTATATTGTTTGGCGTCTCCCTTTATTTTATTAGCATTGAATGCAGTATGCGTTTGCTTGTCATACACAAACACTTCAAAGTGTGAAAAAAAACTGATGGTTAGATAAATCAGTTTGGGCGTTTCATAGAAATCTCGAATTTGATGAAATAGCCAACCATTGTTTCTTTTAAAGTTTTCCCTATCTGCTTTGCTTTCTGGTCTTTGGGTGAAAAAATTTGGAGGAAGACTATTTTCAAGCGGCATCACCAATTGGTACACCGGGGTTAAAACACCTTTTACGGATTGATAAATGGTATCACAGAAGGGTCTCAATAAATAAGAAAGATGTGGTTTCTCAGTAAAGGCAATACCGGCAGCTTCTTCACTAAACAAAAACTTGGGTTCGTTGATACGGTTATAGGGAAAATAGTTTTTGACCAACTGCTCTTTTTCATAAACGCTCAATTCATATCCTATGCTGTCTTTGTATAAGGGACTAGTATTGATTTTTGTTTGAACATACTGGTCTGCATAAAAAGGATAAGCACTAATGAGGTCATATTTGGTAGGCTTTGCTTTTTTAATTGCAAAACTGGTATCTCGTAAACTGATGACATATTTTTTGAAATACTTAAGGTTATGCTCATTGCTCCAATCCAATTGAATCTTCACCCTGTCTTTAGAAGTAAGCGTATAATTAATGTTATTACCAAAGAAGATAATCTCATTAGTTTTTGAATTATAGCTAGGGTATAAGTTTTTGACCTCAGACTTATAATTGATTTGTTTTAGAAAAGCGCCAGTCTTGGTATAGATATATAAGTAACCTGCAGCATTATCCGTGATTAAAAAATATTTTTCCGTTGATCTAACGTTGGCGTATTCATTAAAAACAATCCCTTCAACTGAAGCCAATGGCAAAAACTGAATACTGTCTACATAACTGCTCTGTTTTTGAATGGTGGGATTTTTGGGGTTTAGATAGATTTTCTCAATTGGCTGTGCATAAAGCTGATTTACCCAAAAACAACTAGCCATTAAAAGCGCTAAACAGCTTTTTTTCAAAAAGCAGGAGGATAAAAAACTGGAAAGAATAGTATTGGACAAAGGATTTAGTTAGTTGGTGATTTTTAAACTAACTAAAAATAAGTACATATATTTATTTTGAATGATATTTTATGTTAAAGGAGGAATAAGGTTTTTAAAGGTGTGAAATCTTGTAAAACCATCTATTTTTTGTTGATTTCTATCAAATCTACAGCTTCCATGAATTTGATGCACTTCTCTGAAACCCTTCCAAGATCGTGGTCGGTAATAGAAACTGTAACAAGTGCATACTCAACCAAGAGGCTGGGATGATGATTTTGCTCTTCGGCTATTTGCATGACTTCATTGACAAAAGCCATCACCGCTTTGTAATTGCTAAAGTGAAATGTTTTTACTTGTTTGTTGTTTACTTCTAACCAGTTATTTTGGGGCATGTGGTTTCAGTTTAAAATTTACTAATTGGTTCTGTAGAAAAACTGTCTCTTTTCCAATTTACGGTAACAGATGAACCATTTGCTAGAAAAATACTGTCTGCTTGCTTTTGACTTAGTTCTGCAAAGGAAGGGCCATACATTTCTCCAAAGTTGCAATCAACTTCCGAGCTTAGTAATTGGTTGGTCTGCCATTTTGGATGGTTAATTCTATAAGACTGGGTTGTATGCTGGTCAATTTTTGTAAAACCAAAATAGCGCTCAAAAATAAATTCCTCCATACTACCAGTGGCTATTTGCTGTTGGCTTGCATTGGCTGATACCTTTATTGAATTCCATTTTTGATTCATTTTCCAGGAGTAACTGATTTTTTTTGGATCAGTTAATTCAATGGAATGTTTGGTTGGAATAGAAATATAGTGCTCCTTATACAGTTTGTTGGCAATCACGGCCACAATTTTAAAGGGAACGGTTTCATTGATAAATACAACGCCTTTTTGAATTTTTCTACCTACTGTTCTTTTTACATAAAACCTGAGATTGACTTCTTCAAAAGATCCAAATAAGGGAATAGGAATACCAAATAAGCTTGTTTTTTTGAACATGAATCCTACAAGACTAACATAGGCTTTTTG
>CAIZMD010000788.1 GCA_903933995.1 uncultured Bacteroidota bacterium | reverse complement strand
GTTTCTTGTTGCAATTGCAAAATTTCAGGCAAATGTTCTGCAATCATTTTCTTACTAGCACTTACCACTGCTTTACCTCCGCGTAGCGCGATGCTTACAATTTCAAATGCGGCATCTGCGTCATCAATCACTTCCACTACTACATTTATTTCTGCGTCGTTGAGGATCTCTTCTTTAACGGTTGTAAACAAAGCTTCCGGGGCATTCCTTTGTTTTCCCGGATGTTTGATACAGACTTTTTTAATACTGGCATTTAGTGAGGGAGTTTGTTGTAAAACCTTATACAATCCCTCACCTACAACTCCAAATCCAAATAATCCAATTGTCAATTTTTTGTGCGTTTCCATACTTGTTGTTTCAATTAAACGGTTGCTGTTTCGTATCTATTTGTTGTTTTCGTATTGCTAACTTTTTCAAAAGCCTGGTCCAAATCCTCAATAAGGTCTTCGGCTTCTTCTAGACCAATGGACAGTCTCAATAAACTATCCACTACGCCATTAGCCCTTCTTTTCTCTACTGGAATAGACTTATGGGTCATATTGGCTGGATGAGAGATCAAACTTTTAATGCCTCCAAGACTTTCGGCCAATTTGAATAATGCAGTATGTTTTACCAACTCAATGGCAGCGGCTTCAGTGTCATTTTTTAAGCTAAAAGAAATAATACCGCCAAAGCCTTTTGCTTGCTTACTTGCAATGTCATGATTGGCATGGGTTTTTAATCCAGGATAATAGACTTGATCTACCAGCGGATGTTGTTCAAGCCATTTTGCCACTTCTAAAGCAGTACTACAATGTTGTCTAATGCGTAGGTGTAAGGTTTCAATACCGCGAATGGTTAACCAACTATCAAATGGTCCCAAAATATTGCCACAGGCATTTTGGTAGAATTTTAATTTGGCACCAAGTTCAGGATTCTTGGTCACCAATAAACCAGCAATCAAATCACTATGCCCACCCAAATACTTAGTGGCACTATGCACCACAATATCAGCACCTAATGTTAACGGCGTTTGTAATGCTGGTGTAGCAAAAGTATTGTCAACACAAAGCAGGGCATGATTGGCTTTGGCTATTTTGGCAATGGCTGCAATATCAGAAATCTTTAAAGTGGGATTGGTTGGCGTTTCTAACCAAATTAACTTAGTCTTGGGAGTAATGGCTTCAAATACTTTTTCAGTATTAGAAGTATCTACATAATGTACTTTAATGCCAAATTGCTCATACACTGCATTGAAGAGTCTAAATGCACCTCCATAGATATCATCTACCGCCACAATTTCATCCCCAGTTTTGAGCAACTTGATTACGCAATCAATGGCGGCCAAACCGCTTGCAAATGCAAGACCCGTGCTTCCTTTTTCTAGTTTGGCAATCAATTGTTCTAATACAGCCCTTGTAGGGTTGTTGGATCGGGAATAGTCATAACCTTTGTTCACTCCTGGTGCGTCTTGCACAAAAGTAGAAGTTTGATAAATGGGCACTGAAATGGCGCCAGTCAATGGGTCAACGGGAATGCTGTGAATCAATTCGGTAATACTGCTCATCTGGTAGTTTTTAAAAATGATTTAAATACTGCCTTTGCAACAACTTTCTTGGAATCTGTAGAGTCTGCTTACCGGAACTTTTCTGCCTTATGGGCAATAAAAAAGCTCATCCGGTAAGTCAGATGAGCTTGAAATATATTTTTCCCTTGCGGGAGAATAGACAAACTTTTACTCTGACTTATCTCTGTACCCATGGGTACTGGAGTTGGCACCTTCATATAGTTGAGTAACTATATGGGTTGCCAAGGCTTCAACGGGCCAAATCCCTCTGCCTTTCTTGATAAGTTATCTTAAAGAACTATTGCAAAGATAAAGGAGGCAAATCCAATTTTCCAAATAAAAGTCTATAAAATTAGTAGGAAAATATTTGAAAATCAATCCTGTAAAGGGTTATAG
>CAIZMD010000787.1 GCA_903933995.1 uncultured Bacteroidota bacterium | reverse complement strand
GAACAGAAAAGTAGTCATTCTCTTTGAATCAAGTTTCTATTTTTAAACGTAAATAAACAAGATTTTATGAAACCAACACTGGTAATATTAGCAGCGGGTATGGCAAGCCGATATGGTAGCCAAAAGCAAACACAGTCTTTTGGACCAAGTGGTGAAACCATTATGGACTATTCCATATATGATGCCATTAAAGCTGGTTTTGAAAAAGTAGTATTTATCATCAGGGAAGATTTTGCAGAAAATTTTAAAGCCATTTTTGAACCCAAATTAAAGGGTAAGATAGCTACTGATTACGTATACCAAGACCTTAGGTCTTTTATTGGAGACAAGCAGGTTCCAGCAGAAAGAACCAAGCCTTGGGGTACAGCCCATGCCGTACTTTGTTGCAAGGGAAAAGTAAATGAACCATTTGCTGTTATTAATGCAGATGACTATTATGGAACGGATGCATTTGAAAAAGCCTATGATTTCTTAGTAAATCAGTGCAACGAACAGACCTATTGTATTGTAGGTTACGAATTGAAAAAGACATTGAGTGATTTTGGTAGTGTAAGCCGTGGTGTTTGCGCAGTTGATGCCAATCATAACCTCACTGATATCAATGAAAGAACCAGCATTTTCCGAAATGAGTCTGGTGTGATTACTTATGAAGACGCAACTGGTTTGCACGAGGTAAGCGAAGACTCTTTGGTGAGTATGAACTATCTCTGTTTTGCCCCAGGCTTTATAGATGTATGTGAAACCTATTTCCAAGAATTCTTGAGTGATGAAAAGAACTTACAGAATCCTAAATCTGAATTCTTTATTCCAATTGTAACTGGACAATTCATGAAATCGGGTAGGGGAACGGTTAAAGTAGTTCCAACTTCAGCTCAGTGGTTTGGTGTTACTTATAAAGAAGACGCACCCCATGTACAAGCGAGTATCAATGCCTTGGTAGCAGATGGAACTTATCCATCTAATCTTTGGGCATAGTTTAAAAAGTTAAAAGTCAAAACTGAATTTGAGTTTTGAAGTAGATTTAAAAAGAGTAAAAAAAGGGGATCTTCCCCTTTTTTTATGTCCATAATTCAAGCCAATAAAACAGGAATAATCAAATAACCATACCAGACAATCCCAGAAATAGAAAACCCCGCACGTGGGGCGGGGCTCTCTTATATTTAAAAAACCAACTGTCTATTTTTGGCTAAAAGCCTTAACGTTGAAGACGCAATCAGCCACACGGCTAATCTGTTGTTTGCGTTCAACTCCCTTCATATTTGCACGAACCGGAATTTTGATATTATCTAGTGCAGTATCAGATTTCTTAGCCTCTTCTACAAAATCATGGATGTTTTTAGACTTTACGGCAAAAGCAACTCCGTCGGCCTGAGCCTGACGGGTACTTAAAACCCCAATCACTTCTCCATTATTGTTTAGAACTGGTCCACCTGAGTTACCAGGGTTGGCACTGATCTGAATTTGATAACTCAAAGAATCACCATTAAAACCGGTTTTGGCACTTAGGTAACCTACGCCGTATACAATATCGTTACGTGGATAGCCCAAGGTGAAAATTTCATCTCCCAAATCTGCATTCCTTTTACCAATACCATAAGGTAATGATTTGAAAGGTTTGAAGTCGGTATCATTTATTTTCAGGATTGCTAGATCTTTTTGATTATCAATATGTACTATAGAAGCATTATACTCTCTACCCTTGTTATCAACCACAATGGCAGAAGTTCCTTTTAAAACGTGTGCATTGGTAATGATAAAACCTTTGGCATCTATTAAGAACCCAGATCCACCACTCACAATTTTCACACCCGTTGGAATCTTGGTTTTTACTTCATTGATCAAAGAACCTTGCACCTGTTGGTTGCGTTTGATAATTTCAATATCCTTACTCAGTTGCTGTAATTGGTTGCCATTTACCGGAGAGAAAAAAGCCACCAAACCACTGATTACTAATGCAATTACCCCACCAACAGAAGCCGCAATAGCAGCAACTCTTTTATACCTATTCCATAACTGTACCACTTGTACTTTGGTAGAAACTTCTCCACCTTCATACAAATCACCTGTTTCCACCAATTCTTGGTGAACATGGTGTAGGGTATGTTTGATGTTTTGATAGGCCACATAACTGTCCATTTGATGCAGGAACATATTGTGCTCCACCACCATCTGGTCAATTTCTGGGGTTTTCTTGCGCAGTGCTTCAAAGAAAGCTTGCTCCTGAGGATTCATCTCCCCGGCAAGGTAGCTTTCAATGGCTGCTAGTAATTGAATGTCATCCATGGTACTTATTCTCCGATATTATATTGCGAAAAAAACAATTTCTTCAATCTCATCAGGCATTTGTACTTCTGGTTCTTGGCGTTGTCGGCATTGGTATAACCAAATTCTTCCGCTAGTTCCTGCATGCCCATTTTCTTTACATAGTAACCCTCTAACAAACTCTTGCATGGTTCACCCAGACTTTTCATGGCCCGGTCCATTATCGCAAACTCGGCGTTGCGTTTTTCGTGAATCTCAAGATCTTCTTCAACAGGGACCGTCTCGTCCAGATTATCAATCTGATTGGAGAATCTTCCCATTTGCTGTAGTTTTTTAAGCCACAGTCTCCTGCATATGGAATATACATAGGTTTTTATTTGACAGGTTAAGACAAATGATTCGCTTTGTGCTTTTTCATACAGTGCAATCATTGCTTCCTGGAAAATATCCCTTGCGTCGTCATAGCTGCCATTATTATTCAACACAAAAGCCTGAACCATATTAAAATTGTCTTTATAAATGGTTTCGATGGCTTTAGAGTCGTTGTTGGCCAGTCCTTTCAGTAATGCTTGTTCGTTCTGTTCAGCTTTCACGATGCTGCTTTTAATACTAGTAAGTGGATAAAAGTAACCCAAAAAGGGTCTAAAAATTATTTTTTAAATATTTTTCATTTAGGAGGTTACCTTTTATACCCTTCTGGTATTAATAATAAATTCACTCAAACAAAAAACACAAACAAATGAAAAAAGTATTATTCGTTCTTGCACTAGGTGCATTCGCAGCTTGCGGTGGAGAAAACAAAGAAGTTAAGGCTGATTCTACTGCAGTTACAGTTGACACTACTGCTGTTAAAACTGATTCAGTTGCTCCTGTAGTTGATACTACTGCTGCAAAAGCTGATACTACTAAGAAATAATTTATTAGAAGCTAATGTGCTGAGGATTTTGTGAGACTCAGCTTGCCGGTCAGAATTAGCTTAACACCGATTTTTCATATGGCAAGCAATCGTTAGAGGTCGCTCCGTTTCCACGGAGGGACCCTTTTTTTTGTACCAACCCCAACAGAAAAGCGAATGTTTGTTAGCTAAATAATTTGGCAAAATCGTTGGAAGGAATAAATTGTTTGATTATATTTGACCCATCATGCAAACATTGTTGAACAACACCCGATTTTATTTTTTCTTTTATTTCTACTTTAAAACAAGTAGCCGGGTAGTGTTTGCTAAAGCTTAATTATAAACTTGAACATCATATCCCGGCAAATAGCCGGGTTTTTTTTTGCCCGGATAGCGGGATAGAAAAATAGGAACATGGACAAACAGAAAAAGGGCATTGTAGAAAAACCAGTATTTGAATGTGGCAAGGGAATTGCCATTCAAGGATATGAGGGAAGCTTTCACCAAGTGGCGGCTAGAAATATCTATGGAAAGGCGGTGGAAGTAATTCCATGTGCCACTTTTAGAGATCTGATTAGAATTGCTTCTGATAAAAATGCTTCTAGTGGAGCCATTATGGCCATTGAAAATTCTATTGCAGGAAGTATTTTGCCCAATTATAATCTGTTGCAGAAAAGCAAACTCAAAGTAGTTGCCGAATTGTATTTGAGTATCAGTCAGAATTTATTGGTGAATCCAGGGGTCAAGTTAGAAGACATTAAAGAAGTGCATAGTCATCCCATGGCCATTTTACAGTGTTTGGAATATTTGGAACAATTTAATTGGAAGCTGGTAGAAACAGAAGATACCGCACTGAGTGCTAAAATGGTTCACCAGCACAGAAGCAAACACGCAGCAGCCATTGCCAGTAAACTGGCAGCAGAATTGTTTGAATTAGACGTGTTGGCTCCAAGTATCCAAACCATGAAGAATAATTTCACGCGTTTTCTGGTATTGCAAAGGGAAAAAGAAGCCATTGATATTCCCATGGCCAATAAGTCTTCTATTTATTTTCAAACCAATCATAGCAAGGGAATCCTGGCCAAAGTGCTAACAGTGATTGCAGATGCAGGTATTAACCTTAGCAAATTGCAAAGCATGCCCATTCCAGGAAGCAATTTTAAATATGGCTTTTATGTCGATTTAGAATTTGAACAACGCGCTCAATTGGATCAAGTGATGGAAGGCATTGAAAGTTTGACCAATAGCGTTAAGGTTTTTGGTATTTATCAATCAGGAAAAATTGTAAAAGGATAGTTATGGCCATTAGTACATCTACCAGACTAGAAGGAATAGGAGAATATTATTTTTCACAGAAGCTGCGTGAAATTGATGACTTGAACAAACAGGGCAAGCAGATTATCAATTTAGGTATTGGAAGCCCAGACCTGCCGCCGCATCCAGACGTGATCAAGGTATTACAAGAAGAATCGGCCAAGCCCAACGTTCATGCTTATCAGAGCTATAAGGGTTCTCCCATTTTGCGTGGTGCCATCAAAGATTGGTATGCTACTTGGTATGCTGTTGATTTGAATCCTGATACGGAAATCTTGCCCCTGATTGGAAGCAAGGAAGGAATCATGCATATCTGTATGACCTATTTGAATCAAGGTGATCAGGCTTTGATTCCCAATCCTGGTTATCCAACCTATAGTTCTGCTGTAAAATTAGCTGGTGGTACTCCGGTACCTTATGAACTAAAAGCAGAAAATAATTGGGAGCCTGATTTTGAAGCATTGGAACAAACCGATTTGAGTCGCGTAAAATTATTATGGGTCAATTATCCGCATATGCCCACTGGTCAATTGGCCAGCAAGGACTTGATGGAAAAATTAGTGGCATTTGGCATCAAACACCAGAT
>CAIZMD010000786.1 GCA_903933995.1 uncultured Bacteroidota bacterium | reverse complement strand
GTAGGTCCTAAGCGTAAAACCGCCGACAAGCTGGAGAACTTTGCCAGTGGTATTGAATCACATGGCAATGCCCGCCAACCAATGGCTATCAAGTACTTTTTAGTAGCCATCCTCTTTGTTCTTTTCGATGTGGAAGTGATATTTTTCTATCCCTATGCCGTGAATTTTCGCGAACTAGGTTGGGGCGGTTTTAGCGCCCTGCTGATGTTTGTGGGATTTTTTGTAATAGGATTCATTTATATCATTAAGAAAGGCGCATTGAAGTGGGAAGACTAGGATTGGTTAATAAGAACCAATGGTCTGTGAACATATAGGGTTTTAACTGGTTATAATCCTAGTTCATGAGACTTTTTAATTTTGACCATTTAATTGAAAATTATGTCACGTCCGGTTAGATTCAATATCACACCCATTGAGGCCAAAATCTCTGACGCAGTTTCTGTTGCAGAAGCACCAGATGGATATGCAGGAGAAGGGTTTTTTACCACTAAACTGAGCGATGTGGTGGGTTTGGCCCGCAAAAACTCGCTTTGGCCCCTGCCTTTTGCTACTTCTTGCTGCGGCATTGAGTTCATGGCAACCATGGCATCCCATTATGACCTTGCCCGTTTTGGTGCAGAAAGGGTTGGCTTCTCTCCTCGCCAGTGCGATTTGCTGATGGTGATGGGTACCATTTCTAAGAAAATGGGTCCAGTTTTAAGACAAGTTTATTTGCAAATGGCAGAACCCCGTTGGGTGATTTCTGTTGGTGCCTGTGCTTGTAGCGGAGGTATTTTTGATACTTATAGCGTTTTGCAAGGGATTGACCAGGTCATTCCCGTAGATGTATATGTTCCAGGTTGTCCTCCACGCCCAGAAGCCATCTTGGATGGATTTATGAAAGTGCAGGAACTGGTTGGTCAAGAAAGTATTCGTAGAAGAAATAGCGACCAATACAAGGCCCTGATGAACAGTTATGGAATTGAATAATCCTTTTTAAGGTAATTAGATTGTAATGGCATTAACTAACGAACACGTACAACAAAGACTTTCAGAAAAATTTGGGACAGTGGTCTCCAATTTTGAAGAACCCTATGGTATGCTCAGCTTTGAAGTTGAAAAAGACCAGAACCTGAAAGTGTTGCAATTTCTACACGATGAAGCCGATCTTGGCTTTCAGTTTTTGACCGATTTATGCGCTGTTAACTACCCTGATCAAGTAGGTAGAGAATTGGCCGTGGTCTATCATTTACACAACCTAAAAGACAATCTCAGAATCCGTTTCAAAGTATTTGCACCCGTGGCACAGCCCGATGTATTTACTGCTACCAAACTCTATTCTGCAGCCAACTGGATGGAGCGTGAAACCTATGATTTCTTTGGAGTGAATTTTGTTGGTCACCCCAACCTGAAAAGGATTTTGAACGTAGACGAAATGGATTATTTCCCATTAAGAAAAGAGTTTCCTCTGGAAGACCAAACCCGTATTGACAAAGACGATCAAATGTTTGGCAGAGGATAAAATAGACTTATATGACAGAGCATCATCAACACCATATCAAACTTCCGGAAGGATCCATAGAAAAGCAGACTACTACGCTGAATATGGGGCCTACACACCCTGCCACACACGGTGTATTCCAGAATATCATGGAATTGGATGGAGAGAGGATTGTATCGGCAGAACAAACCGTGGGATATATTCACCGCGCGTTTGAAAAATTGGCTGAACGCAGACCCTTGAACCAGGTTACCCCTATCACAGACAGGCTGAACTATTGTAGCAGTCCTATCAATAATATTGGTTGGCATTTGACCTGTGAAAAACTCTTGAATGTACAAACTCCTAAGCGTGTAGATTACCTGCGCGTTATCATCATGGAATTGGCTCGTATTGCAGATCATTTGATTTGTAATTCCATCATGGGTGTGGATACTGGTGCTTACACTGGGTTCATGTACATTATGCAATACCGCGAATTAATCTATGAAATATATGAAGAAGTATGTGGGTCCCGCCTTACTACTAATATTGGGCGTATTGGCGGCTTTGAAAGGGATTTCTCAAATACAGCATTTACGAAACTCGAGAAATTCTTAAAAGAATATCCAGCAGCTTTACGCGAACTGGAAAACTTATTTACGCGTAACCGCATTTTTATGGATCGTACCATTGGTGCGGGTCCTATTAGTGCTGAACGTGCTCTGAACTATGGCTTTACCGGACCAAACTTGCGTGCGGCTGGTGTTGACTATGATGTTCGTGTACACACACCTTATAGTAGCTATGAAGACTTTGATTTTAAAGTGCCCGTAGGAACTACCGGTGATAGCTATGATAGGTTCTTGGTGCGTAATGGAGAAATGTGGGAGAGCTTGAGCATCATTAACCAAGCCTACCAAAAAGTACAAGGATTTAAAGGCACGGATGCCGATGTTTATCACGCAGATGTTCCTGAATATTATTTGCCTAAAAAAGAAGACGTCTACACTAAGATGGAAGCTTTGATCTGGCATTTTAAAATTGTAATGGGTGAGGTTGAAATGCCTAAAGGCGAAGTTTATTCTGCAGTAGAAGGTGGTAATGGTGAACTTGGATTCTATCTAATCAGCGATGGTGGTAGAACGCCTTTCCGTTTGCATTTCCGTAGACCTTCTTTTATCTATTACCAAGCTTATTCTGAATTGGTAGTGGGTGGTATGTTGAGTGACGCCATTGTGGTCATGAGTAGCTTGAACCTGATTGCAGGTGAACTTGATGCTTAAGAGTTGGTATTAATTTGAATCATTGAAATTGAGATAACCGTATGGTACAATTTTCAGAAGCGCAGATGGCAAAAGTGAACGAGATCATTGCTCGCTATCCAGAAGGAAAGCAGAAGAGTGCACTCTTGCCTTTATTGCATTTGGCACAAGACAGTTTTGGCGGATGGTTGAGCGCAGAGACCATGGATTATGT
>CAIZMD010000785.1 GCA_903933995.1 uncultured Bacteroidota bacterium | reverse complement strand
GGCGGTATTCCATGTCTTGGTATCTATTGGTTGCTGGTTGGTATGACATGATTATTTTTTTATAGGTTGAATAAGGTCCCAGAGATTTCCATAAAGGTCTTCAAAAACAGAAACAATTCCGTACTCCTCCTCTACTGGAGGCCGAACAAAACGGATTCCATCGGCCGTCATTCGGTTATAATCTCTCCAAAAATCATCGGTATACAAAAACAGAAAAACCCGACCACCGGTTTGATTACCAATGCGGGTCTGCTGTTCCTCTGTTGCAGCTTTTGCCAATAACAGAGTAGTTGTTGAATTCCCAGGTGGGGCTACCATTACCCAACGTTTGGTAACTGATAGTTTAGTATCCTCAATTAATCTAAATTGTAATTTTTGGGTATAGAAAGCAATGGCTTCATCGTAATCGGCTACCACCAGGGCCATATGTGCAATCTGTTGTTCCATATTATTATTTAGCGAAAATATGATTTAGATGCATCCTATTCAAAGTTGATACTGAAATCTACCCAATTCAACTAAAATAATTTTAGTTCCACTTAATTATGGCACTAAATTCTTACATTTAAAGTACCCAATTGCCTCCCCCCCGCAGATTGGCCCGCCAGATTATTTTCAATACATGAGTGAAGCAAACAACAGTTTCTCGCTAGAAAGCAACCCAAGCCAAGAAACTATTTTGGCCTTCCATTTAAACAATGGCCCTTTTGCCGTAATAGAATGGGATAAGGATTTCAGAATCTCTCGTTGGTCAAAAAAAGCAGAACAAATATTTGGCTGGACTAAACAAGAGGTAATGGGCTTGCATTTTAATGATTTTAATTTTCTACCTCCTGAGGAATTTGATAGAATCCGAGAAAATATTAAATGGATTGAACAAGGGAATGGGAATACAACGGTAATAGAAAACAAGAATTGTCATAAGAATGGGAAAGACCTTTTTTGTAAATGGCATAACAGTATTTTGAGAGACAAGAATGGAAAAATGATTTCCATGTTTTCCATGGTAGAAGACATTAGTGACTTAAAGAATATTGAAGAAAACCTACGTAAAAGCGAGGAGCGATTTCAGCTAGCAGTAGCAGGCTCAAAAGATGGAATATGGGAATGGGATATAGCCAATGACATGGCTTATTTTTCACCCAGATGCCAAGAAATGGTTGGTCAGCAATTTGAAACGCATATTTCCGGCATGGAAGCATTTGTTAACCATGTTCATCCTGATGATATTACAAGTACTATCAATGCCTACAAACTCCATTTGTATGAACGTAAAGAAATGCAAACCGAATATCGTTTGCGAATTTCCGATGGTAGTTACAGATGGTTTTTAGTGAAAGGACAAGCTATTTGGAATCAAGAAGGCAGACCAATTAGAATGGTTGGCTCTTTGTCAGACATACATGACAAGAAGCAAATGGCGGAGGCATTGGAAAACAGTGAGGACAAATTCAATACGGTTACAGATCATATAACTGATATCGTAAACATGATTGATAGAAAGGGAATTATCAGATACTGCAATCAATCTGTAAAAGGAATTCTAGGATACCAACCAGAAGAGTTATTGGGAATGCATTTTTTAACCCTTGTTCACCCAGATGAACAAACCCGTATTTCTGAGCGGTTTCTTATTCAGCTTAATAGCAAGGGGCCTGGTAGTTTAATTCAATTTAGACTAAGGGCCAAAGACGGATCCTATGTGTTTTTTGAGGGTATGGGAAATGTTCAATTACACCATCCTGCCCTGCAATCTATCATCATGATTTCTAGGGATATTACCCTAAGAAAAAAGGCAGAGGAAATCATTATTGCAAGTGAAGAGAAATTTCGTTCGTTGGTGCACAATATCAGTGATATAATCACCATTATTAGTGCCAGTGGAGAAATTAAATACCAAAGTGCATCGGCAAGACAAATCATGGGTTATGAAGAGAATGGATTGAGAAAAAGAAATATCATGGAAGTGGTACATCCAGATGATCTTCAATTTGTATTAAGTACATTCCAAAATCTGGTACTCAAAGGTGGAAATTCCGAACTGATAGAATTTAGGCTATTAAACTCTGATGGTGCCTATTTTTACATAGAAGCCCAAGCTACCAATCAAATTAACAATCCAAGTATTGCTGGAATTGTTGTTACTTCTAGAGATATTTCTATTAGAAAAAAAGCGGAAGCTGAAAAGCAATCCCTCATTCAAGAACTTACAAAAAACAATGCAGATCTTAAACAGTTTTCTTATATAGTTTCACATAACCTACGCAGTCCCCTAACAAACTTAATATCCATGACCAACCTTTTAGACATGGATACCATTGAAACGGAACGTAGTCTAAAACTCATCAATGGGTTCAAAACAACTACCACTAGGTTAAATGACACTTTAAATGACTTAATTCATATTCTCTTAGTTAAGAACAATACGAATATTGATATTAAACCTATAACATTTGAATCAGTTTTAGATCGGGTTACGCATTCCATCACAGCTGTCATGGAATCTTCTGGCATAGAATTAGAGGTAGACTTTTCAGGTGCACCAGTTGTAAATTTTAACCAATCCTATCTTGAAAGTATTTTTCAAAACTTAATTACCAATAGTATTAGGTATAAAAGCCCAGAGAGGAAACCAAGGGTTCAAATTAAGACTTTTAAGAATCAGCAAGATATACACTTAGTGTTCAAAGACAATGGTATTGGGTTTGACATGGAACTTGTAAAGGATAAAATTTTTGGGTTACACCAAAAATTCCACCATCACCCAGAAAGCAGGGGAATTGGCCTATATTTGATTCATGCTCAAATCACCTCATTGGGTGGCAGTATCAGTGTAAATAGTCAAGTAGATGTTGGTACCATTTTTAGCATAGTTTTTAAAACAAAATGACATGATTCCCCTAGTGATGTGCATTGATGATGATTCAATGGTTCAAATGTTAAGTGAAATCATATTCACTGACCATGAATTTTGTAAAGAGGTTGTGAAAGCACCTGATGGCTATACCGCACTTCAATATTTTTCTGAGCAATCAAAATTAGAAAGCAAGGATCAACAAATTCCAAAACTTGTTTTTTTAGACATCAGCATGCCAATTTCTGATGGATGGGATTTTTTAGATAAATACAGTAAGGATTTCCCCAGTATGCAACCACAAACAAAGATTATTGTTCTTTCATCTGCTATTCATCCTGAAGAAGTTGAAATAGCTAATACGCATCCTCTAGTATATAAATATATTTCCAAACCATTGGAGCCCAAACACATTATAGCGTTAAAGACAGACCCGGATTTTAGTCAATATTTTATGGCCAATTAAGCATAATGTTTGATTGATTATATTTGCGCCCATGTTACAGAAACCAGCCCTGCACACCGTATTGTCTCCCAAACTATTAAGTTTATACGATATTAGTAATAGTGTTGTTGTCATCATTGATGTATTCCGTGCCACATCTACTATTGCCACTGCATTATATAATGGCGCCAGCAGAATTATCCCCGTAGCAGAAGTGCAACAATGTATTGAAATTGGTAAAAAATTGGGGGGGATTACCGCTGGTGAAAGGGATGGGAAAGTAATTGAAGGCTTATCACATGGAAACAGTCCAGCAGAATATCCTAGATCCTTTATACAGGGCAAAACCTTGGTATTAACCACTACCAATGGCACCAAATTGTTACATATGGCTTTGAATAATGGTGCTTCTGAAATTATTACTGGAAGTTTTCCCAATCTTTCTGCAGTATGTGACCATTTAGTAGCATCCAAAAAAAATGTCATCCTAGGGTGTTCCGCTTGGAAAGATCGATTCAATCTTGAAGACAGCCTTTTTGCGGGTGCCGTTATTCAAAGAATTCAAGAACATTTTACCATTCATTGTGATAGTTCTTTAATGGCATCTGAATTGTACCTAGCTCAAAAAGATAATATGGCCAATTTTATCCGAAAAACCACACATTGGCATAGATTGGCCACCTATGGTTTGGAAAAGGATTTGGAGTATTGCGTGACCCCTGATCAGGCCAATATCCTCCCTATTTACAGAAATGGAGACTTAGTAGCCAAATAGTTTGCATTTAACCAACAATTCATCCACATTCCTTTCAGTTTTGTGCTAAAAGCCATTTGGTTTTTGTTAGTTTTGCAAATT
>CAIZMD010000784.1 GCA_903933995.1 uncultured Bacteroidota bacterium | reverse complement strand
TGCAGTGCCTGAACATAGGCTTCAAATGCTTCTATACCCTTAGGAGTAATTTTACAGGTGGTTTGAGGATAATTGTCTTTAAACTGTTTGAGCACGTCTATATAGCCAACTTCTTTGAGCTTTTGAACCTGTACGCTGAGGTTACCCGCCGTAGCATTGGTTTTTTCTCGGATATAGGTAAAATCCGCTTCCTTGACAGAGATGAGCAAACTCATCACTGCCAAGCGTAACTGGGAATGTAATATGGGATCCAGTTCTTTAAACATTTGCCTTTTTTTGAACTAGATAACGCCTTCTCAAAATAATCCCTGGAATCAACCAACAAGCAATGGCTGTTACTGCTCCTAATAAGAAATCGTATTTAGAAGCCGTATAAAGAGAAATGATAAAACAGGTATAGGCAATTCCCGAACCCAATAACATGGGGGTGAATTTCTTAGTGATACCTGTAACCAAGGTTGGAAATGCATAAACCAATATATAAATAGAATAAAGACTTGGAGTAAATGGCGTAATCACTTCATCGGGCTTACTATTATCAAGTACATGCTTCATCATTTGCCATCCTTCTTCTTTCAGTAAATTGGTTGATACTTCTGGAACAATATTCTGATAGGCAGTCAATCCAAAAATGGTTAGTGCATAAACTATCCAGACAGCATTAATAGCTTCGTCTTCATACTTAACATGGGGTCTGGTTCTTCGTTCCTTCCTAACCATGATAATCTGTGGAATGATGGCAGCCATCACAATCAACCAAATATCAAAGGGAAGGTCAAACAGGTATTCTCTTTGTAAATAAGTTACAAAGCTGGCAATGGAAACCACGGTTCCCCATAAGATAGGACCCGTTCCATTTTCATGGTAACCACCTTTTACTTTCTGGATCATGGAAGTGATCAGCTGCAAGCTTTCCTGTTCCGTTAGTTGTTTTTCTTCAGGCATTTGATGGGTTTTATGCTAGATGCAAATTTGAATGCTTTCTGTTTTGATTTGAAAAAAATGGCCCTGCTCTTTTACACCGTCTTTGCACTTTTAGGCTTCACAAATTTGCGCATGAAATAAGCAATCAAACCTGAGCCAATTAGGGTAGGTAATAACCATAAAACCCATTCTGGGTCCATTTTTATATTGACCACCAAAAAAGCCGTGTAAGAAGCAATCATGGCGCCCATCATACGGATGATATGATTACTCATCCAGATGGCTTTTACAGATTGTTTTCCATTCAAAAATTGATAGTCTAAGCGTGCATAATTCACACAGATTAATCCAAAAACAATGGGAACAATGCCAAAATTTTGTCCCTTCATAACCAGCTTCACTCCTAAAAAGAGTAAATAGCCACCAAACCCAAGTCCAAATAGAGAAAGCGCATAATCTAACCAGTTTATAGGTTGATCCGAATTTTTTGCCAGTCTTTTCAAATGCACAATTCTATAACCACTGCAGATCATATAGAGTGCAAAACCACCTACCGCAAACAAAAATAGGTTCTTGTGTTCTGGCAGATTAGAAATAATTAATGCAGCAATAGAAGCACTAAACATACCCCAGAAGAAAATCTTACCAGATAGCTTGTGCCAAAAACCTCCTTTTTGAGAAGCGGCTGAAACCGTTCCACTGATTAATCCAGCAGTACCACCTGCAACATGTATGATGATTAAGACTTGAAATAGACTAGGCATAATAAGGGTTTGAACTGGTTGTGCAATGTTTACTACACAACCAGTATAAATGATTTATTTGTTTAGAGCTGCCAACATTTGTTCCGCTTGATCCTTGCCCCATGAAGGATGCATTTCAGTAGCAGGTTTGAATGTTTTAAACAGTTCAATTGATTTTGTAAAAAGTACTTTACCTACTTCTTTACCACCACCAAAAGCTTCAGGTACATTTTGTTTAAACTGACCTTCTACCAAATAGATTCTGGGGTTATTGGCATCTGCTTTTTTGGCTTTGTCAATATAGTCGGAAGCTTCAGCACCATAAGCTTGCCAGCGAGTCATGGGATCAACGGTTAATTGTTGTACGGTAATCATTTGGTGCAATACCCAAATTTCTGCATTGTCTTTTTCCAACACTTCAGCCTTGGTTAGCAAGTCTTTGCTTTTTGCTGCAACCTTATCCTTATCAGCTTTGGGGTTCATCCAACCTGTTAAATGATTGGCGTAAGCAGCATAATAATAAGGCAACCATTTGTCTTTCTCCGCATCGGCCACCCTTTCAAAAAAAGCAGATGCCGCCCCCATGTCTTCTGCACTCTGTGCAGATTTAAGCATTTCAAAACCTTTACCCATTCCAGCTTCATACTTGCTCTGAGCGTTTGCCAATGTGGTAAATAATACCATGATCAAAAAAAGGATCTTTTTCATGTTAAGTGATTTTACAGTTTTCATTTTTGAATTTTTATTTTTAATGATTTTAAAAAAATTATTACACTATTTATTTTAAACTTTCTTCTCTTCCCATTCTTCACTCTTCACTCTTATCTCTTCACTTTCTTCCCCCTCTTCACTCTTTACTCTTCACTTTCTTCTCCCCATGCTCATCTTACAAATTATTGTTGATGGCATCTTGTCTGCGATCCACTCCCCAACTCAAGAAACATCCTACAAAAAAGAACCTAGGCGCTACTGGCGTGATGGCTTCTTTGTACAATCCGTTTTGAGAATAGTTATAACCAAAGATTTGATTACTACCCAACACATTGGTTACGGATGCTACAATCACAGCATAAGATTTGAAAATGGTAGTGAGGTAATTCATACTAAAACCTAGGTTATGATAGTCAATGGTTTTACCCTGATCAGCAATCACATACTTGGCATTACTTGTTTCATATTTGATATTGTAATAGGGTCTGCCTGTAGCATAGGAATAAGTGAAATTGAAACCTGTATTAATCTTGGTAATAAATTTTTTGAGTACTAAAGAAGCAGTGTGATTGGCTGCAAAATTGGGTTGTAATTGACCTGGATAATTTAAATAATCGCGCTTGGTATCTAGATAAGAATAGCTGATCCAATAATCCATTCCTTGAAATGTTTTCCGATCTCTCCAAAAGAGTTCAATCCCCTTTGCATAACCTGTTCCATCATTGTTGATGCTTGGAAAAGTCTTGACCAAGTCTTCATATTTTTTATAAAAAGCTTCTACCCTAAAAGTTTGTAGCGTAGTAGTCTTCATAAAATTCAGGATATAATGCGTAGCCTTGGTATACCCCAATTGCGTGGTTAACATCAATTGATTGTTCTCTGGTTTTTGATAAAAATCGCCGTAGGCAAAAGAGAACTGTGCACCAGGTCCAGTTTTATAAGCAATGGCAAGTCTTGGTGCCAAATTCCATTTCTTCAAAATAGAGGAATGCTCCAAACGCCCTCCCAGCTTGAATGCTAGCTCATTAGTTATATTAATATCCGCTTCTGTAAATGCGGCATAATAATGGTCTTTCAAGGGAAGTGAAAATCCATTGTAAATACTTTTGTTGTAAGCGTATTGGTATTCATTTCCAAAACGCAAAACACTAATGCCAGAAATTCTTTTGTCAAAAACCAATTTAATTTGAGAGAGATTGGCCGTATTGTCTAAGCTATAAGTTTTGAGATTCATCCAAGCAGTTGAACCAGTAACTGGTTTGTTCTGTTGGTCTTGTAATTGTTGGTTGATCTTGGTTAAGTCAGTGCTATAACTCAAACCTAAATTCATCTTCCAACCCTTGCCTAAGAATTCTCTCCAACTCAGATTGTTGTACCAGTTGGTGTTGTTGAGTCCAAATGCGTCTTTCAAAACCAGGGAATCAATATCGGGTCTACGCAAACCCAAAGAGCTGGTGGCAAATGTGGTATAGTATTTAATCATCCCACCCTTGGTCTTGATTCTAAAATTGGCATCACCTGAATGAAATTCTGGAACGGTAAAATAATCCACCCCTTGTTTTACAATTTGAAAATAGGGCCAGAGATTAGTATAGCCATAGTTAAAACCCCAGGATGATTTCTTGGTTTTGTCTAATTTTTGAAAACCCGCTCCTAAGAACACGGTACTAATAGAAGCATTTACTTGAGATTGTTCAGGAAGGTCAATGGATTCCAAAATCACGGCAGAAGAAAGCGCTTGTCCGTATAAAGCGGAATAACCACCCGTGCTAAATACCGTACCCTTAAACAGGTTGGGAGAAAATCGTCCACGTTGGGCAATGTCTGGAACACTGGAATAGAAGGGATTATTCACCATGGTGCCATCAATAAATTGTTTGGCTTCATAACCAGCGCCACCTCTTACAAACAAACCTTCCTGATCACCCACTTGCTGAGCACCAGGCAGGGTTTTGAGTACGGCAGAAATATCGGCGTTAGCCCCGCCCGTGGTTAAAACGTCTAACAAACTAAGTACTGTAGCCGCCCTTTTTTTGTCTCCGGCTTCAAAGCTTCCGGCAGTAACCGTTACGGCTTTGAGTTCACTGATTTCTTCTTTAAGTGCCACATTAAATGGACCAAACTCCTTGCTTAAGTCTATTTGCTGCTCTACTGTTTTGTACCCAATATTGCTGACAACCAAGGTCTGAACCCCCTTTTCAAAGGTTTTAAAACTAAAATGTCCAGTAGAATCAGAAGTAGTTCCATCATAAGAACCCTTGATGGCAATATTGGCACCCGCCAAAATACGACTCTTCATATCTCTCACAGAACCAAGGACTTGTACTTGGGCGCGGGCCGATAGTAAGATGAATAAACTGCTTAAAAGAATGATCAGATACTTCATTGTAGGGATTTGACAGATCAAACATAGACTAGTTTATTTTATAAACCAAACTATTTTACAAATATTATTTTAAAACCTCCATCTCAAGGCTAAACGTCGGTTCGGGCACAAAAAAAGACCCCAATTGCTTGGGGTCTTCCATATAACCAGTTAGTGTGGACTATTTGTACTGAGGCATCAAGCTCTTAGCTAGATCAGTCATCTTAGCCAAACTTGCATCGTTCAACTGACCTTTCTTAAATTCTGCCAAAACATCTGGTAATTTGTTAGCCATTTCAGTTAAGAAATGTGCTTCAAATTCCTTCACGTTTTTCACAGCTACATCACGCAACAAACCTTGTGTACCCAAGTAGATAATTGCAACTTGGTTTTCAACGGTCATTGGAGAATATTGCAACTGCTTCAAGATTTCCACGTTACGTGCACCTTTGTCAATTACAGACTTGGTTGCAGCATCAAGGTCACCACCAAATTTAGAGAAGGCTTCCAACTCACGGTAAAGGGCCTGATCCAATTTCAAAGTACCTGCTACTTTCTTCATGGATTTAATCTGAGCGTTACCACCCACACGGCTTACAGAGATACCTACGTTAATCGCTGGACGAATACCTGCGTTGAACAAGTTACCTTCCAAGAAGATCTGACCGTCAGTAATAGAGATTACGTTGGTTGGGATATAAGCAGACACGTCACCTGCTTGTGTTTCAATGATTGGCAATGCAGTCAATGAACCACCACCTTTTACCAAATGCTTGATAGAAGCTGGTAAGTCATTCATGTTCTTAGCAACATCGTCATTGGCAATCACTTTAGCAGCTCTTTCCAATAAACGGCTATGCAAATAGAATACGTCACCAGGATATGCTTCACGTCCTGGAGGTCTTCTCAACAATAGAGAAACCTCACGATAAGCCACCGCTTGCTTTGACAAATCGTCAAATACAATCAAGGCTGGTCTACCGGTATCACGGAAGAACTCACCAATAGCAGCACCTGAGAATGGAGCGTAGAACTGCAATGGAGCTGGATCAGATGCAGAGGCACTAACAATTGTAGTGTATGCCATAGCACCAGCATCAGTCAAAGTCTTCATCACACCGGCAACGGTAGATGCTTTTTGACCAATCGCTACATAAATACAATAAACAGGCTTACCTGCATCAAAGAATTCTTTCTGATTGATAATGGTATCTACGCAGATGGCAGTTTTACCGGTTTGACGGTCACCAATCACCAACTCACGCTGACCACGACCAATTGGAATCATGGCGTCAATGGCTTTGATACCAGTTTGCAATGGTTCTTTTACTGGTTCACGATAGATAACACCCGGTGCTTTACGCTCCAAAGGCATTTCATATAATTCACCAGTGATAGGGCCTTTACCATCAATGGGTTCACCCAATGTGTTAATTACACGGCCAACCAAACCTTCACCCACTTGAATGGATGCAATCTGTCCGGTTCTTTTTACTTTGGCGCCTTCTTTGATGTCTCCGCTCTCACCCATCAATACCACACCCACATTGTCTTCTTCTAGGTTCAAGGCAATGGCTTTTACACCATTTTCAAAAACTACCAGTTCACCTGAGCGTACACCATTAAGGCCGTACACACGGGCAATACCATCCCCAACCTGCAATACGGTACCAACTTCTTCAAGTTCGGCACTCACATTGAAGTTGCTGAGCTGTTGTCTCAGTATCGCGGAAATTTCATCGGGTTTAATGTCAACCATGATTATCTGCTTTTATTAATGTTTGTTATTCAATTCTTATTTATTCTCAACTACATTTTGTCTACGTAGAGGTTCTGCATAAATTGATGCTTTAACACTTTCAGATCATGCAAAATACTTGCATCAACTAGTTTGTTGTTAAACTCCAATACAAAACCACCAATCAATTTTTCATCTACCGCAGTTTCCAATTCAATGCTTGGGAAACCTTGGTTGGCAGCCACTTTTGATTCAATTGCTTTACGCAACTCCTCACTAATAGGAGCAGCCGTACTGAGTTTCACAGCATGAATGCCTTTTAGTGTATTATATTGTTCTACAAATGCAACCGCAATTTCAGGAATATCACCTTCCCTACCTTTTCTAACCAATAATTGGTTAAAAGCTGCAGTAAGTTCACTGATTTTTCCTTTGGTGATGGCATTGATAATGGCATTCTTTTGGTCATTGCGAACAATGGGGCTACGCATCAAATTCACAAATTCCCTGCTCACCTTGCACAGTTCCTGCAGGTATTTCATGTCAGCATATACCGCTTCTAATTGACCCTTTTCAATAGAAAGGTCAATCAAACTTTTTGCGTATCTGCCTGCTAAACGTGGATTGGGCATTTTAATTCTTTTAGTTCATGTTCACTACTTCTGCAAGACCCTTGATATAGGCTTCTTGCTCTGCTTTGTTGGCTAGTTCTCTGCGCAACACTTTTTCAGCTACTTCAATCACCAATGAACCAACTTGGTTTTTCACATCGGTTAATGCAGCATTTTTTTGCTGAGTAATGGCAGACTGAGCATCGGCAACAATCCTATCGTATTCAGCACGAGCTTTTTCTTTGGCATCAGAAACCATTTTGTTAGCGGTTTCTTTTGCTTCCTTAATCAACACAGCGCGTTCTTCACGAGCTTGAGCCAACAAGGCTTCGTTCTCATTTTTCAGAGCGGCCATTTCAGTCTTGATTTTATCAGCTGACGCGATGGCTTCTGCTATACCAGTTTCCCTTTCTTTTAATGTTTCCAGAATGGGCTTCCAGGCAAATTTCTTTAGGATAAAAAATACCAGCAAGAACGCAACAAAGGTCCAAACCAATAATCCTAAACCGGGTGATAACAATTGCATAAATACTATTTAGTTGGTCAAGATTCTTTTAAAGTAAAAGAATCACTGCACCCATTGCCCTTTGCTTTGGATGCAGTGATAAAGTTTGTGCAACTAGGCTTTCAATACAGCCAAGATACCAGCGATAACTGCGAAAAGGGCAACACCCTCTACGAACGCAGCTGTCAGGATCATGTTAGCACGGATGTCGTTAGACGCTTCTGGTTGACGAGCGATGCTTTCAACAGCACCTTTACCAATTTGACCGATACCGATACCAGCACCGATTGCAGCTAAACCTGCACCAATAGCACCACCTAAATGGCTTAAACTAACATCCAACAAATTCAAAATTGCAGACATACTGTTTGTTTTTGTTTGTGAAAAAAAAGATTAATGGTGTGCATCATCATGCGCTCCTTCTCTAGACTGACCAATAAATACCGCGGTCAAGTTGGTAAAGATGAAGGCTTGAATAAAGGCAACCAATATTTCAATTAAGTAAATGAAAACGGTAAAGGCAACAGAGACTGGAGAGAAACCCCATCCTGCTACTTGGCTCATAGCGCCAAAGATGAAGATCAACATTACAAAACAAGTGATGATAATGTGACCTGCCACCATGTTGGCAAACAAACGGACAATCAAGGCAAATGGCTTGGTGAAAATTCCAATAAATTCTACAGGTACCAAGATAAACTTCACCAAGAAAGGAACCGGAGGGTTAAAAATATGCGCCCAGAAATGTTTGTTGGTGCTAAACACAATCACAAAGAAACTAATCACACCCAACACAACAGTGAACGCAATATTACCAGTTACATTAGCTGTACCTGGAATCAAACCAACAATATTGTTGATCAAGATAAAAAAGAAAACGGTTAACAAATAAGGCATGTACTTGCCATAAGCGCTCCCCAAATTTGGTTTGGCAACCTCATCTCTTACAAATGTAATCACGGGTTCAACCGCATTTTGAAAACCAGATGGTGCAGTTTTGGCGCCACCTTTTTTGTATTTGTTAGCTACATTAATCATCAGCACAACCAATAGCGTTAATGCCAAAAACATTTGCACTACGTTACGGGTTAAACTGAAATCATATAAGGTAACGGCTTCGTCTACTTTGCCTTCTGCGTCAACAGCTACAATCTTGCCTTCTTCAGACTTATATCCATTATAAGCTTCATGACCATGGTGAAAATTACCATAAGAGAAAGCAGCTAATCCGCGCTCTTTAGAATAAACAATCACGGGTAAAGGAATAGATACTTCGGTTTCACCCAAACTGAAGAAATGGAATTCGTGGGCATCAAGAATATGCTCCATGATTAGTTCGGCTGGGTCAAATTCCCCTTCCTTTTTTTCTTTTCCGGCTTCTTCCGTGCCATGACCCGCTGTTTCAGGTGTATTTTCTGCATACACTGCAGTGGCAAACAGCATAGAAACAAGGCTGAATATGAGTACTAATAATGATTTAAAGCTTCTAGACGCCATGACTCTCTCCAAATTTGCGGCAAAGATAGGGGTAAGGCGGCTAAAAATGTCAGCAAAACAGCAGAAAATATTATGCTTTTGCCTCTCAGGCCAGAATCCCCTTTTTCTTGTCAAACTGCATCTCGTGCAGCTTGGCATAGTGACCTCCCAAGGCCAACAATTCCTCATGGTTGCCCATTTCAATGATTTGCCCCTTGTCAAGGACAATGATTTTGTTGGCTTTTCTAATAGTAGACAGTCTATGCGCAATCACAATAGAGGTTCTACCAGAAATGAGGGTGTCAATGGCTTTTTCAATCATTTGCTCACTTTCCGTGTCAATGGAAGATGTGGCTTCGTCCAAGATCAGGATGGCGGGTTGGTATAATAAAGCCCGTATAAATGACAATAATTGGCGTTGACCCAGACTTAGGGTACTACCCCGCTCCATTACGTGATAATCATATCCCCCGGGTAAACGCATAATAAAATCATGCACCCCAATCATTTTAGCGGCTTCCTCTACCTGCTCACGGCTAATGGCGGGGTTTCTTAAGGTAATATTGTCCAATACAGACCCACTAAATAGAAATACGTCTTGTAAGACTACCCCAATATGTTGGCGCAGATTGTCCAGATCATAGTCTTCAATTCGGATCCCGTCTATTTCAATGGTCCCTTTTTGAATTTGATATAACCTATTTAATAAAGAGATGATACTGGTTTTACCACTTCCCGTATGACCCACCAAGGCCACGGTCTCCCCCGCTTTTACCGAAAAGCTAATGTCTTTGAGCACATAATTGGGTTCATTATAGGCAAAACTCACATGGTTAAAGTCTATGGCTCCTTCCATATGGGCTTTCTTCACCGCATCGGGACCAGAAGCTGGGGTAAAATCAGGATTGTCCAGTACTTTGAATACCCTTTCAGCGGCAATCATTCCCATTTGGAGCACATTAAACTTATCGGCTATCACCCTTAAGGGTCTAAAAATCTGGTTCAAGTACAAGATAAATGCCACCAACAATCCCGCATCAAGGGTCTGACCAGCAATCCACCAAACCAAGAGACCCATGCTTACCG
>CAIZMD010000783.1 GCA_903933995.1 uncultured Bacteroidota bacterium | reverse complement strand
GCAGTTGGAGGTGTTGGAACTCCCAATACTAAGTTATCAATATCGTTTAAGAACCAATCAAATCCAACATTAAATCTGCCATTCAAAATAGACATTTCAAGACCTAGATCAAATTTCTTAGATGTCTCCCATTGCAATGAACGGTTACCAATTAAGTTTGGCGCCAAACCACTGATATTACCATAGTTGGCTGCTGAGAAAGTACTTAAGTAAGGGAAACCGCCTAAGGGGTTACCAACAACGGCGTAAGAACCTTTTAGTTTAACATCGCTAAGCCATTTGTTTAAACCAGCATTATTTGACCAGAATTTTTCTTCAGAAATTCTCCAACCAGCAGAGAAGCCTGGGAAGATACCAAATCTAGATTCTGGAGCTAATGAGCTTAAACCATCTCTACGTACAGATGCTTGTAAGAAATACTTACTTGCAAAGTCATAGTTAATACGGCCAAAATAAGATTGGAATCCTGATTTACCATACCCACCACCACTTTGTTGTAAAGCAGCTGTTCCTCCAATAAAGTTATTTTGCAAGAAGAATAAATCAGAGATGGTTGAACCCTGACCAGATACGTTCTTTGTTTGGTCAGATTGTGCTTCTTGTCCTACGGTTACAAAAATATTGTGTGATCCAAAAGACTTATTGTAGTTGATATAATTCTGCCATACAAAACGCTCTGTAAGAATGTTCTGGTTAAAGGCAATACCCTGACTACTAAAACCATCACCATGTCTTGGATCTAAGCCTTGGAATCCATAATCACTAAACATATCATAGTTGAATGCAGAGCGGAATTTGAATCCTTTAAACGGACTAATTTCAATAAAAGTATTGTTATTAATCCTGATCTTATCAGAAGCATATTTGTTCACATTCATAGTGAACAAGGGGTTGGTATAGTTGTCATCTACCGGAATGGTATTTGGACCCAGACCCACTTGGTTTAACAAAGGCCATTGAATATTATAACCAGTTGAATTGGCAGGGTTATAAGGATCAACGTTTGGTAGCATCCTCAATGCAGAAGCAACAGAACCACTCAAAGCATTGGTACCATTGTTTTGATCAAAGTCATATACTTTAGCCAATGTTAGGTTGTTACCAACTTTTACATATTTGTTTACTTCTGTATCAAAGTTGAAACGCATACGGTAGGCTTTCTGACTATTTGAAATAAGCATACCCTTTTGGTCTGAATAGTTCAGTGAAAAGAAGTAAGATGATTTAGCAGTTCCACCAGAAAAACTCACGTTTTGCTGCATAGCCATTGCATTGTTGTTGTAAACCAAGCTCTGCCAGTCTGTATTAGTTCCTGTTGGACTCATACGAGCTGCAGTAGCTAAACCACCATTCACACGCTTTTCATTAGCAATGGTTACAAACTGTTCTGCATTCAACAATTGATAAACACTTCCTGGAGAAGTAAAACCAATGGTTGCATCATAGTTCACTTTCATCTTTCCGCCTTTGTCACCTTTTTTGGTAGTGATCATGATCACCCCATTGGCAGCCCTAGAACCAAAGATGGCTGTTGCAGAACCATCTTTTAAGATTTCAATATTCTCAATATCATTAGGGTTGATATCAGCCAAAGTATTACTG
>CAIZMD010000782.1 GCA_903933995.1 uncultured Bacteroidota bacterium | reverse complement strand
TATGCTTAACAAATTATCCCTATCGTTTGTCTTCATCCTAGCAATGACTTTTATGTCTTGTCAAAAAGCAGCTGAAGTTCAATCTAACAACAACAACAATCCCGGCACACCTATTAATAAAGTAGCGCCCGATGGATTCAATTATCAGACAACCAAGGCGGTTGCAGTTTCTATTTCTGCATTAACCAATACCAACAAACCCATTGCTGGTGTTCCTGTTAATGTCTATAGCACAGCAAATGGAAAAATTGGACAACTCTTATTCAAAGGTATTACCAATGCTCAAGGTCAAATTGTTACTAGGGCTACTATTCCATCTTATATGGACACCGTAGTAGTTGATGCTAATTTTGTAGGTCTAATCCACAATGCATTGGTTACTGTTGTTGGTAATAGCCTGAATTGTATTTTAGGTGGATCCAATGGTTACGGTGGTAATGTAGTAGGTACTTTGAGTATGAATGAAAGTAAATCTGCTGCTATTGCTAATACCATTATCAGAGGAACCAATTCCGTAAATGGCACACATGTGTCAATGGATTTGAACGGGATAAAAACCGATACTAAGTTTAGTTACTTAGGAGATTATGACAATAGTGGTAAACCCAAATACTTAACTACTCCTGGTGATGAAATCTCTGTAGATATGTTGAATACCATCAATGTTTCTTTACCAGAAAGTTATAAAGTACCAAATCTTCACCCAGAGTATATAACAAAGGACGCTACAAGTAATATTGTAATTATTGAAGACGCAGAAGTATGGTTAACCTTTACTTATGAAGGTGCGGGATATAAAAATGCCTTGGGCTTTTATACTTATGACAGCAAAACTCCTCCACAATCAGTAGCTGATATTGATGAAATTACATTTGTATTCCCCAATGCTAGTTTAAAAGGCAGTGGTGGTAGTTTAAATTCCGGTGATAAAGTAAATATTGGAAAATTTAAAGCTGGTACTACCATTGGACTAGTATTGTTCCAAGACGCTTGGAATGGTAGAAATGTGTCAGTAGGTGCAACCGCATTATTCTCAAATGAAAATTTGAATCCTGAAAAAGACGAGAGCCTTCGCAAGCACAATGTATTGTTGAAATACAAAGACACGTATATTATTGGCTTTGAAGATATCACTAGAGATAATTATTCTTGTGATCAGGACTTTAATGATCTGATGATCTATGCAACTTCTAATCCAATTACGGCCATTGATACAGATGGTGTAAAAGACGCAGAGAAACCAGTTGATACAGATGGTGATGGTGTGATGGATGTATTTGATGTTTATCCTTCTGATCCTGAAAGAGCATATATAAATTATTATCCTTCTAAGGACAATTGGGGTACACTAGCATTTGAAGATATGTTCCCAAGTTCTGGTGACTACGATATGAATGACTTGGTAATCTCTTACAGATATACCATGGTTTCAAATGCAAAGAATGATGTTGTTGAAATGACTGCAGAGTATCAACCATTGGCCAATGGTGCTGCTTACCACAATGGATTTGGCGTACAGTTTCCTTTTGCTCCTGACATGATCAAATCTGCAACTGGTCAAAAAGTAACCAGTAAACTGTCTAAATTAAATGGCAATGGAACAGAAGCAGGACAGAAAAAAGCAGTGATTATGGCAATTGACGATGTATCTGCATGGCTCTTTAATCCAGGTGGTGCCTATTTTGCTAACACTCGTATGGAATATGATAAAGTAACAACACCTCCAGTTTCTATATTCATCAGCTTTGTAACACCTATTTCTAGCAGTACGTTGGATATTGCCAATAACAATCCATTCTTGGTAAGTAATCAGCGTAGACCTTATGAAGTACACTTACCTGGATTTGCTCCAACTGATTTAGCTGATTTGAGTTTACTTGGAACAGGTGAAGACAATTCTGATCCTAAGTCTAATAGGTACTATGTGACCAAAGACAATCACCCATGGGCTTTGAACTTTGCTAGCGGTTTTGTTCATCCTATTGAGAATGCGGCTATCAATGATGCATACTTACATTTCTTTGACTGGGCTCAGTCTGGCGGTACCAGCTACCGTGATTGGTACAGCAATACAGGTTCAGGTTATAGAAATACTTCAAAACTATTTACCAAGTAATTCCCCACCCTTTTATAGCGTTGTTGATTTTTCATGGAAGCCGCAGTAATGCGGCTTCTTTGTTTTATTTAATTGATGGATTCTTCCATTGGGTGTTCACCGAATTTTCCTTGGCTCTCAAAATGATTTTGGCAAAACTCAGAGCAGGATCTATTTTGAATGCAAACCTTTCTTGACCAATGGGAATGGTTGTCAATGTTTGATAGGTATCAGGTTGCCCTTTTTTAAATTGATTGGTACTGGTTAATAAAATGGCTAGTTTTCCTTTCTTGGTATAAGACTTCCAATGCAAAATCAGGCTATCTCCTTGTTGCTCCACGCTAGGATGAGAAATAGCAACAGGTCCTGTTAAGGGCACCCCGTCTAATTCTTCTTGATTGATCTTGGGTAAATTTATTTTTTGAAAACGCGCCATGGTAGGTAATAGGTCTACAATGGAAGGGTTATTGGTTTGAAAATAAGCGTTGGTATTTTTTAAATTAGAAACCACCCAAGTGGTTCTCTCTCTTTCAGATTGACCACCATGATTTTTACCAGTAGCTGCGTCTCTTCCATGATCGGTAGTAATGATGATTAACCATTCTTCTGCAAAATTTTTCTGTCTATACTGTATAGCTTCCCAGATTCTGCCCATCTCTTGATCTAGATAGCCAATGGCTTTTTCCATCTCTGGGCTATCGCCATATCTATGACCCATATCGTCGGTATGTTCTAAATAAATCCAAGACAAATCTGGTGCATTAGCCCTAATGCAACTATCGGCCTTGGCCACCACATAATCATCTATTAAATGGGTGTAGATAGAACCTTTGTCATGCGGATATTGAAGGGTATCTAATTCATAACCATCAAAAGCATAGTCTACTTTAAAACCACCAGTGGCTGGCAAACCATCACCTACTAATTTGGTTCTATTGTCTAACCAGGTAGAAAAGATAGCCGTCTTTTTTTGCGGATCCTGATTTTTTAAATAGCGGAAAATGGTCCAATAATGGTAATTGGGATCCTTGATATCATTGTTGATGACTTGGTGTTTATTGGCCCAAGTGCCAGTTATAAGGTTATTGTATCCTGGGGCAGAAATGGTGGGGGTTTGGTTATAAGTTCCCTTGATCCCACCCACAAAAGCCTGTTTGTAAAAACCTTGCGCAATAATCTTGTCTATATTGGGTTTATTGGCTTTTTCTAAAAGATCCGCGGGAATCCCATCGGCAATAACAAATACTACCTTGGGTGTTTTAGGTTGAGCAACCACATCAATAGGAGTGCTGGATACTATGATTAATAGCAACAAAAACCGATCAATTGAAAAGGACTTTTTCATAGCAGCAAAAATGGGTTTTCTAAATGTAATCCAATATGATGATTTTGTAAACTTGGTTCTTGTACAAAACAAGTACATTTAAAAAAAAGTCCATGCCGGATTTTCAGATAGATCCCAATATTGCCCGGGCCAAAACCATTGCCAAGGAATTCTATTTAGATGCCCAATATTTTGAAGCGTCTAAAGAAACTATTTTTGCCAAGAGCTGGCAATATCTTGGTCATAAGGAACAAGTGCAAGATCCCGGACAAGTTCAACCCGTTGTTTTATTAGAAAAATATTTGGATGAACCCTTGATCCTGACCAAGGACCAAGAAGCCAAAACGCATTGCTTACCCAATGTATGTAACCACCGCGGCAACCTACTTTGTTATGAGGCCTGCAATACAAAACAAATCAGATGCAAATATCATGGAAGACTGTTTCATTTAAATGGAACATTTATTTCCATGCCAGAATTCCGTGAGGTTGAAAATTTTATTCCTGAAAATAATCACTTGCAACAGTTGCCCTTGTTTGAATGGGCGGGTTTGTATTTTACCAGTTTAAATCCTGTAATGCCAGCTGGGGCTTATTTTCAAGAGATGATGGATCGGGTTAATTGGTTGCCTCTTGATAAATTGATGCATCGCCCAGACTTGGGTCAGGAGTTTGAAGTACAGGCCAATTGGGCACTCTATTGCGAGAATTATTTAGAGGGATTCCATATTCCTTTTGTGCATCCTGCATTAAACGCTGTGATTGATTTTAAAAATTATAGCACGGAATTATTTCCTTATGCCAATTTGCAATTAGGAATAGCAAAGGATTTAGATACAGTTTTTGATATTCCTGCCACATCGCCAGATTATGGTAAGCAAGTTGCTGCTTATTATTTTTGGGTCTATCCCAATATGATGTTCAATTTTTATCCCTGGGGATTGTCATTGAATGTGATTGAACCTTTAACGCCAACTACAACCAAAGTACGGTTTTTGAGTTTTGTCTATGACGATAGTAAATTGGAACAAGGGGCTGGATCTGGTTTGAGTAGCGTAGAAGCAGAAGACGAGGAAGTAGTACAAAATGTTCAAAAGGGCATACGCTCTAGATTTTACAAACACGGTAGGTACGCAGTGCATCGGGAACAAGGCACGCACCATTTTCATTCCCTGATAGCACAATCATTCAAGCATGTCTGAACTCAAACGTAGCTTATCTGCTAATACCACTATTGCCCTTGTCATAGGCGGGGTTATTGGTTCCGGGATATTTATGAAACCCGCACTCATGGCTTCTCAGCTAGGATCACCTTGGTTGTTATTAAGTGCATGGGTGGTAGCGGGCGTGGTTACCCTATTTGGCGCCTTAAGTAATGCAGAAGTTGCATGCATGTTTCCTGAAACTGGTGGGCAATATGTGTTCTTTCAAAAAATGTATGGCAATGGTTTTGCCTTTTTATATGGATGGAGTGCTTTTGCTGTTTTTAATACGGCGGGTAATGCTTCAGTAGCATGGGTTTTTTCTCAGTACATCAATTATTTTATAGAATTACCCAGACTTGCTCCAGCTGCAGAACTTGCTACCATTTGGCATATTCCTTATATAGGTGATATTCATCCTTTAGAAAATTTGGGTGTTAAATCAATGACCATTTTGTTGATTTTAATACTCACTACTATTAATTATTTCAGCGTCAACTATGGTAGTGCTTTGCAAAGACTCCTCACCGTTTTAAAAGCGGTAGCCATTGTGGTGTTAATTGGCGGAATCTTGTTTTCAGGAAAAGGTTCTATGCAACACTTGCATGAAACCTTACCCACATCTCCACAGGGATGGGCCATGGTAGGTGCTTATATGGCGGCCATTTCAGGTGCGTTTTGGGGATACGATGGTTGGAATAATATTTGTTTTGTAGCTGGTGAAGTAAAAAATCCACAGCGCAATATTCCTCGCAGTTTGTTCTTAGGCTTGAGCTTTTGCATATTGGTATATACGTTGGTCAACCTGGCTTATATCTATGTATTGCCTATAGGACAATTGGCTGCTTCTCCCTTTGTGGCTTCGGAAGCAGCAACGGTTACTTGGGGATTAATAGGCGGATCCTTGATTGCATTATTAGTAATCCT
>CAIZMD010000781.1 GCA_903933995.1 uncultured Bacteroidota bacterium | reverse complement strand
TTCCCGCTTTTATTAAAGTCATTAGAGATACTTACAACATCACCTTCTAGTTTAAATTCAATAGGGAAATGAGATTCTTTTATTGCTGAAGGAAAGGTGTCTGCAAAAACACCATCTTCAAGTATCCATTTGGCTCCTTTTGCTTTTTTAACTTCCTTATAAAGCTTTGTTGTTTTTAAGAATGCTAAGATGAATATCCGCCTTCTTCGTTGGGGTAAGCCGTATTCAGCAGCATTGATAATTTTCCATTCAACAGCATAGCCTAAATCGTCTAGGCTTTTTAAAATGATAGCAAAATCACGACCTCGCTGTTTTGAGGGGGAGTTTATTAATCTGTCTACGTTTTCTAAAAAAAGGAATTTAGGTTTGATTTTTTTTTCTGAAAGGATTTTGTGAATAGACCACCATAAAACACCTTTCTTACCAATTAACCCTTTTGAATTTTTCAAAGTTGTTGCAACAGAATAATCTTGACATGGGAATCCACCCACTAGCATATCATGATCAGGTATTGTAGAAACATCTACTGTTGAAATATCTTGATTTGTATGTCCTTCTTTGCCAAATCGGTGTTCATAAACCAAAGAAGCATGTTGTGTTTTGGTTGATGGCTCCCATTGATTACTCCATACCACAGAATAATTTGATTCAAGCGACTTTTTATACCCACTTAAAGCAGATTTATTGTTCCAGCCTTCTAACCCAAGCCTAAATCCACCTACTCCGGCAAACAATTCAGCAACTTTCAATTTTTTTGTCATTTCTCATTCAAATTTGAGCCTCACACAATTCTGTATAAATTCAAATTTATGTTTGTGTTTACAGTCCTCCTAATGATGGGGATAAAATCATTTAAGCACCCTCAACACAAACCTAGTCTCCCCAGACCAATCAATCTCCAGCGGTTCGCGGGCATCAAGGATGGATTCGGTGCTAACATCGCGGCCGGTGCCGTAGTTGATTTGCCAGTCAGGGCTTTTGTTGATGCCTAGGCGGATGACTATTCGGCTGCCGGGGGCAAGGCGTTTGGGAGCCAAATAGTTTTCATGCATGGGAATCTTCTCCCATGTATCTGGGGTGAGTAGCTTGCGTTGGCCTCTGGATTTGGCAAGAGAAGCACGTTGTACTACTTTGGTTAAAAACATCACATGACCATCGGCAAATTGCTCATAGAGTTCTAGCACTAGGTCCATGTCTTTTTTATTGATTCGCGCTAGCACATCGGCCTGCATAGGCCCAGTAATGGTAATAGGTTTGGCAAAGGGTTCGCTAATAAAGACCAGTCTGTTGGGAACTGGACGCAAGAGACTATCAATGATCAAGTTAACCCCTTCTTGCGTTTCACCTATATGCAATGGCTCTCCTCTATAAGCAAAATTGACGCTTTGATGTATGCTGTTATTTACTAAAGGCTTAGTAATGAGTGCATAGGTTTTGGGACTTGCTTGTGCTAGTCCTGGATGAAAAACCAAACTATCATTGTACATGGTTTCAAGCGATGTTGCCGTTTTCCACTCATTGGCTCCCATTAGTTGATAGTTGATTTTTCCCTTTAGCATCTTGGGCAGGGGAGCGCCTTTTAGAATATGATTAAACCATTCAAAAATGATGGGCTCAATTTTAAGATTGGATACTGGATCCGTTTTATAACCCAACATTTCACTTAGCGGAAAACCTTGCGCTCCAAAATGATCCCAAGGACCCATCAATAAATAGCTCTTGTGATTTTTATTCCAAGCTTGCAATTGCTTCCAATAATAGAGCGCACCCAATTGATCACCCTCATAATATCCGGTTGTACAAAATACCGGAATCTTGATCTTTCCAAACTCCTCCCGCTGTGGTGTCATAGACTTCCAATAAGCATCATATTCCGGGTGTTGCAACCAGCGTTGGAATAGGGGTTGGGTTTTTCCTTCTAGACTATCTAATTGGTTAAAAGGAATTCCTAATTGATAGTATTTTTCATTGAGACTGATCCATTTTTTGCTATCGGCATTGGAAGCTTCATCCGTGTTTTTGGTATTGTTTACAAAATGAACCCAACTCAACATAAAATTTAGGAATACGCCATTTTCTACTGGAAAATCTATACCCGGTGCAACAGCCA
>CAIZMD010000780.1 GCA_903933995.1 uncultured Bacteroidota bacterium | reverse complement strand
TACAGCATAATTACCACTTGATGTTGGCTTAATTTTCTGAGTAGTATCAGACATGAGCACATTGTCTTTGTACCAAGTATTATTATATAAGGAAGATGATACTAAGAAATTGTCTATGTCTTTGGTACTAGTAGGAGTAGTAATAGTATTGCAATTAACCGTAACTGGGAATCGCTCTGAAACTGTCCATTTTTCAGTTGTGGCCGTTTCTGCAATAGAAACCGTAATAGCAGCAATACCGTTGAATCCTGCAGCACCATAGATGATCACAGAATCGCCCCGCACAATTGCTTTTAAATCTGCAGTTTCTGCTGTTGCTGTTAATGACAACTGTGTATTGGCAGTAATATAATCGTTGAAATCGCGATAGCTAATTTTTAAACGCAGGGTATCAAATTTAGTAAAAGACTTTGCCCCAATAGAATCCATAGTTGGATAGCGATTGATGGTTCTATTAATTTTATAAAACCCAACTGTCTTTCTTGGAAATACCCCAGAGGTCAGATCCCTGGCAGCTACTACTAATCTATCTCCCGAAGCACTAGCCCATCCAGATTGAGATTGTTCCCCAGTACCCGTTCCCATATAGGTAGCTCGATTAACCAAACTGTTTCCTCCATATCTTGGATATATATCTACGGATCTATCGGCAGTTATTGCAAAACTTCCATTGAGAATACTATGCTTAACAGAATTACCCCCAACACTTGCAATGGCTCTACCGGAACTTCTGTCTGTGACAATGGGTCCAAAACCAAAAACAGGTCCTGTAAAAGAGCTATCTACTGATGCATCATAACCAAAAGTTCCAGCAAAATATTGAACAGCCCCATCAGAATCACGGATTACCGTTCTGTCTTTAGACTTGGTACCAGTAATCACATAACCGTTGGCTATAACCAGTCCATTTACAAAGGGCCATCCACCTATATAGGCTTTCCAAACCAAACTACTATCTGCAATTTTATATTTTCTCAAATACATGTCTCCGCAACCAGCGTATACATATTGGTCATTATCAGAAAAAACAATCTTCCTAATTTGTCCAATATCTTTATTTCCATTTGCAAAGTCTGCTGGATTACTCCATAATAGTGTACCACTATTCCCATTGTTTCTATAGACAGAAAATCTACCGCTTCCAGTAGTTCCCATGGCTATATAAGTACCAGTTGAGGAAATGGCCACTTCTAATCCTTCCTGTATTTGTTGATTGCCTCTTAAACCCCACTTTTTTTGTCCCGTTGTTCCATCCAAAACGCCCACCCAATCTACTGTTGGATCATTTTCTAATCCGCTTTCTCTACCTTTTTGGTTGATCATATAAACAATATGTTTACCATCTTTACTCACGCCCCCACCCCAAGATTCCGTAGGCAATGCAAATTCCCAAAGCTTTGTTCCAAAGCCCGCCCAGTCTGCTTTATACTTGATAATTTTTGATTTGGCCCTATTGGCATTGCGTTCAGTATTGGTGGCGCCATACCAGTTCTCTTGGCCGGGGAATACTGTAATTGAGCTATCGCCAGGAGCAAAAACAGTTCTCCAAAATCCCACTTCTGTTTCATGTGTAACGGTAGAATCAATGCTAAAACTTGCTTTCCCATAAGGCAGTACCGTAGCACGCAACGTATCATTTGACGCAGCAGTTGGTACAACTATGGTTGTGGCTGGTACTAAAAGTGCCACATTACTTGAATTGAATTTTGCTTCAATTCTATAATCGGTTCTAGGGTCTACCGTTAGATTAAACCTATAATACCTATTACCATTACTACTATCAACAGTTGAAATAGAAGAAGGCGTATTGGGATAAATTGCCCATGTTAGTCCATTAGTAGCAATGGATACTGTGTTTAGCGAAACAAGACTTTTTATATATCCAGGTATAATAAATTGCCCTCTTAATGTTTGTGTTGCGGATGTTTGAATTACCCCTATTTGGTTCTGTTGTGATTGCGATCGCTGCACAATTACAATTGGTTGGATAATGGTATCTGCTAGCGCGATGGTACCGTCGGGCAGGCCATCAGGACCATAAAAAGTAGAGTCGTATGCAAAAATGAATCGAACAGATTTATTGTTATTCCCGTCAGAAATACAACTGCATTCTCTCCATCCACTTGACCAACCTTGCACAATAGTGGTATCCCTTGAACTAAGGTTAACAGAACCTCCATTGGGGAATACTGCAAATCCACCACCACTTAAGGTTGGTACAGTACCGTCGGCATTTAATCCAGTATAACTGACCCTTACATTGGTCTTTGCATTGGAACCAATATTTTCCACTTTTACGCGGTGATTGGGTTCATTGTCAATGGCAGGTTGTAATAAAGTGCTGCTGACAAATGTATATCGCAGACCCATTCTACCGGTTTTGGTTACGGAAGCCGGACTAGATGGTAAGGCGCTAAAGGGTTGGGAAAAGAGTTCAGAACTGATCATCAGTGCCAACAAGAAGTAAAAAATTCTCATGAACAAGGGATTATTTATTGATTGCCAAATTCAACCATATTAAAAATGGTTGGGCTTTTCATGGGATTTAGCTATAAACAGTCTTAAAATACAAATTATTGTGCCAAAATCATAATTGATTAAAATAGGCTTCCTTTAATAAACCATGCCTTAAGAAAATCAACCAAATATTCAACAATTCATATGATAATAATTCACAAAATAGCAGATACCCTCGGTGATGAATCTGCTGCCTCCAGGGCAGCTTTTTCTTAGATTTTGTATTCCGACCAATCAATTTCAAGTCCTACTAAGATGATTTAAATGCAATGGGATGGTGCGTTTTCTTGTGTTGACCACAGAACAGTCTTGTATAAATTCGTAAAAGAGAAATTTCAATAAAAAGCAAACTCAAGGCTGTAAATCCAATTAACAGGTATTGATG
>CAIZMD010000779.1 GCA_903933995.1 uncultured Bacteroidota bacterium | reverse complement strand
GCTACCATGGCATACATCATGCCCTCTTTTCTAGTATCAATCCCATACAAGGGTTGTCCAGTAACTATTTTATGGGCGTCTACGTCTTTGACCCTTGTTCCTAAAAATTTAAAATCCTTGGTCTCTTTGAGGGTGGGATTTTTGGGCACTTCAAGGGTTGCTGCTTTTGCAGCCAAATCGCCGTAGGCTAATTTTTTACCACTGGCTTTATGGGTAACTACGCCATCTTCTGCCATACATTCTGCAACAGGTACATTCCAGGTTTGGGCAGCAGCTGCCACCAACATTTCTCTGGCAGTAGCTCCTGCTTTGCGTAAGTCTGTAAACCTTCCTCTTACTGATCCACTACCACCTGCTGTTTGTCTGCCAAATCCAGCTTGTAGTGGTGCTAGTTCAACGGTTACTTTTTTCCAATCCACGCAAAGTTCTTCTGCCACAATCATGGGCAAAGATGTTTTTACGCCTTGTCCAATTTCAGGGTTGGGTGCCATAATCACAATGCTACCATCGGTGCCAATTTTGATATAGACATTTGGTGAAAAAGCGGTTTCTGCTGCAGTTTCTGCGTTGGCAGTATTATTTAAAAAAGAAAGACTGAGCATCATTCCTCCGCCAGTAATGGCAGATACCCTCAGAAAATTTCTTCTGGTTAATTCTTGCTTCATTTTACTTGTTTTTTAGCGGCTACATGAATGGCTTTTCTAATTCTTACTTGTGTACCACAGCGGCAGATATTGCTGATATTATCGTCAATGTCTTTATCTGTTGGGGCAGGTATTTTCTTGAGTAATGCTGCTGCAGCCATAATCTGACCTGCTTGGCAATATCCGCACTGCGCCACATCCAATTCTTCCCATGCTTTTTGCAAAGGATGATCGCCTTTCTCACTCAAACCCTCAATAGTCAAAATTTTATTAAGCCCCACTGCAGAAATAGGCAAAGAGCAGGATCTAAGTGGCACATCATTCATATGAACGGTACAGGCACCACATTGGGCTACGCCACATCCAAATTTGGTTCCAACTAGATTCAAATGGTCTCTGAGCACCCATAATAAAGGGGTATCCGCATCTGCTTCTACAGATAGCGTTTTACCATTAACAAATAAGGAATACTTTGGCATGATTCAGTTTATTTTAAAAATCTTGATTAAGCAGATGCTATTTTGCCTTTGTAATTTAGTTTTTATAAGGCTAATTCAGACAAACTGTTTAAACAATTTTTTACAATCAATCCCATTTGGCTAATTGTATTTGTTTAAACCATCAGATAAAAATTCAAATTGAAAAAATGGTTCAATTATTTTAAATTTATTTAAAGAGCTTCTCAACAAAAATATTCAATACTTCTACCAAAATCAATGCAATAATTACCCATTCTAACACAACACTATTGCGGTATTGAAGCAGGTCTTTGAATAACTCCAGATTATCTTTTACAATTTGCAAACCTTCTTGGGTTGTTCTAAATCTAGATTGTAAATCAAATGTTTTCTTTAACCCAATATCTAGCTTGCTCAAGCTTTCATCTTCCCAGGTAGATTCTGGAGAATCAAAAATATAGAGGTTGGCAGCAATTTTGTTTTTCAAATTCAATGTACGACCTATGTATTTCTTTAATTCTTTGTCTACTAAATCAATTTTCCCTTTTTTCTCTAATGCCTGGGTATGATGATTGGTTTCTTCCAATAAGATATTGGTTTGTTGATCATAATAGTCTAAGGATACACTTTGTGAAACATTAAGCATAATCAATCTAATGGCATCCATGCTTGGATCAGGGATCCCAATTTTATTATAGCCATAGTTTACAGTAGGTGCATCGGTTTCAATATCAAACTCATCACTTAGCTTCTGTTCAAAAAAATTCTTACAATGGGAAGCAATCATTTGAAGAAGTGCAGACATTTCTGTTTCATCGTATCCTAAAAAACAAACTATGCCATATTTGAATACGTATAAAAACTTAAATGCTTCAACTTGATAAAATAGCTCGTCAGAATCTGCAAAATTAGTTTTGCCTGCATAGGCCGATTTAAATGATTTAATGTCTATGCTATCTGCAACCTGAAAGGACTTCACTTTTAAATTCATAAAACAGGTTTTTGCAAATTTACCATTATATTTTATCAAATATGGGTATACTGTTATATTGAAATTGTATACTTTTTTAAGCTTATTTGCCTCTAATCATATAAAGACAAGTTTATAAAAACATTAAATTTATCATACTATTAT
>CAIZMD010000778.1 GCA_903933995.1 uncultured Bacteroidota bacterium | reverse complement strand
TCTTTGATGACGGGGCTGCACACGGGTCACACGCCGGTGAGGGGCAATGTGGGTATGGAGCCCGAGGGGCAGTTTCCCATTCCGGATAACGCCTTCACCATTGCAGAATTATTCAAACAAGCGGGTTATACCACGGGCGATTTTGGTAAATGGGGTCTTGGTCCGGTGGGTTCAACAGGTGATCCCATTAAGCAGGGCTTTGACCGTTTTTATGGTTACAACTGTCAGTCTTTGGCGCACGATTATTTTCCCGATCATTTGTGGAACAACCAGCTCCGCGTTGACCTGCCCAATACTTTCAATAATCAAACGCAGTATGCAGGTGACCTGATTCAGCGTCAGGCTCTGGACTTTATGGCGCTGAACAAAAACAAACCCTTCTTTCTCTATTTGTCTTATACCCTGCCTCACGCGGCTTTGCAATTGCCTAACGGCGATGCTAATCTAGAGTACTATAAAAAACAATTTAATGAACTGCCCGTTCCCCTGAAACTATGGTATGGCAAGGGTTACCAGCCAAACGCTTATCCCAAGGCGGCTTATGCTGCCATGGTGCAGAAGATGGATGACTATGTTGGTCAAGTGATGCAACAGTTGGTTGCATTGGGTTTGGATAAAAACACCTTGGTCATTTTTACAAGTGACAATGGACCTCACCGCGAAGGCGGGAACAATCCCGAATTTTTTAACAGTGGTGGTGGCCTTCGCGGTATCAAACGTGACCTCTATGAAGGTGGGATGCGCGAACCCATGATAGCAAGATGGCCCGCCATGATCAAGCCCGCGCAAGTGTCTACACAAACCGGCGCCTTCTGGGATTTTCTACCCACGTTTGCCAATCTCACCAAGCAAGCCATTCCTTCAGGGATTGATGGACTCTCAATCTTGCCCACACTCACCGCCAAGGGCAAGCAAGAACAACACGAATATTATTATTGGGAGTTCCACGAGAATGGCGGCAGACAAGCCGTTCGCATGGGCGATTGGAAGGGGGTTAGATACAATGCCTCTACCAATCCAACAGGACCTATTGAACTCTATAACCTCAGCACCGATCTTGTCGAGAAAAACAATCTTGCCTCCACCCGCCCCGATCTTGTTGCACGCATGGCCGAGATTATGAAAACGGCGCATGTTGAGAATCAAAATTTTCCGTTTTTTAAAACGAAATAGGTGTTTTACGCAATGAAATAGGGTGTTTTAGCGCTTGACAGCGCTTTTCATGAAATATACTTTTACTGGTATTACGGATTAACCTACTAACAAGTTTGTTATTCCGATTTACACCTTTAAAACCTATTTTATGAAAAAGAATCATTACTTCCTGCTGCTGCTCATTGTTGCTTCAACCACTTGTTTGTTTGGTTGTAAGAAAACAGAAACCGCTACCGATCCAGTAGCAATAACTAATCTTGACACATCATTAATTAACAGTTTACAGCTTTGGTTAGCAGACCAAAAAGACCATGTTGGCAAAAATGGAAAACCAATGGTTGATACAATAATGTCCAACAGTAAATGGGATCAAGGAGAACAGAGATATATCTCACAAGTCCAATCCTTGGTTTATATTCCAGTTGGTAATCAAACTTTGGGGCTTGCCTTCTTTTATAATACTCAAAAAAGGCAAGTAGATAGTTGCTTTATGGTTGATGTTAATTCAGAGAAGTCAAACTACTCGTATAAGAAAATGGATGTAATCCAATCAAGGTATTTACAACCTGATTCCAAAACCAATCATGGGTTTACAGGACAAATCACTGATTTCACATTGGATAATAAATTCAAATCTGAGTTAAAATACAACAATGGTTTACTGGCTTATAACAAAACCCTCCGTTCAAAAGGAGCTACCAAACGTGGAAACATAACCACCCTACAAACCTGTATTGCCTGGTATTGGGTAACTACTTATGGCGATGGCACTGAGCTATGGCAGTATATGTATACCCAATGTAATGATTGTGAAGAACAGCCCTTCTCTATTGGAATTACCACAGCAAAAACATATATTAGAAAAGGAAATTGTGTTGGTGGTGGTGGAACAGGGCCAGTGACAACTGATAGTGAGTGTAATATCACCAAAGATGAAGGAATTGAAATTTTGAATACTTCAGTATTTGAATCAAGCAATGGTTCAACAAGAGTATTTCCAATAAGCAGTCAAACTGTAGATGCAACTTCAGGGTTGATTAGGGAACCAGTTATGTTATATGTAGAAGGAGTTAGAGTAGGCTTTTATTTATTCAAATATAGTTCAAATTATGAAGCCATATATACTGGAGTAAGATATAAGAATTCTGCTTCTGACTTAACCTGGAAATGGGAGCAGGTTGGATATGGAGGGCTTTCTGAAAGAGGGTCTAATTTACCCCCCTGTTACAATGTTATTTTGTCAAGTGTATCTACACCTACTGTTATTTCTGACAATCAGGAAATTGCAAAGGCAATTTGTGCGGCTACCGCAGTTTTAAAAATTAATTGTACACTGGGTGAATGGGTTCAAAAAGTATATACAAATCAAATGTTGCATATTTTAAAAGCTCAATAATTATCAATGAAATCAAATTATTTGAATACAATAGCAGTAGTACTTTTTGTACTACTGCTATTTTGTACTAAAAAGGGTATCTCACAATATGATTCAATTGTAAAAATGAGATTTACTCAAATTTCACCTAATCTAAATAATGCCATGAAATTGGAATCATATGATTCAACTATAATAGAAGTATTTGATTCTAATAAAATCAAATATTTTCAGTTTCAAATTCCAATTCTAATTTATGATAATAGCGGTTATGTTAAAAAGGAAAAAAGAACACAGTATTTTATTCAGTTTAAGGATAGTTTGACTGGTTATTTTACTGATTCTATACTTGGATTAATTAACGTTAAACAAAACCGCGATTCTATAGCAGTACTTAATATAGCATTTAATGATGCAATAGAATCTGATTTTAAGAATTTGAAAATGGAATTAGTTGAAACAGAAAGAATTAATAATAATACTCTTATAGAAAAATTCAAAGTATTTTCTCAAAATGATACTAGTTCTCCTGCTATTTGGATCTTGACTTATGATTTATCAAATATTAAATGGCCAATAAGTATGTCAAAGTATTTGGATAATCAAAAAGGTGGTCACTTGAAAGAAATAGATTTGTATAGCCCTCAAAAATATGTCAAATCTCTAAAGACTCAAGTTGATGCATATCATTTTACTCATAAACTAGAGTACCTAGGCATTTCAAACGACGAAAAAATTGTTGTAAGAATGAAAGATTTTGAATCAAATTATAAATAATGAATTGGGATACTGTTCAGAAATTTGCATTTGAAACGGTTAAAAATAATTATAACATGATTAAGAGTAAACCCCTTTAAAATAAGTTATAATGAGTCGCCGTAAGTAGTTTTTTCAAGCTTTTCAAAAAGCCCCATTTTTATACTTTTTCTAGTATAAAAACGGCCTTTCTATTTTATACACGTTCTAGTATAAAACTACTTGTCAATAATATACACGTTCTAGTATAAAATAGAACCCCTTGATTTATACTTGTTCTAGTATAAAAATGAGCTAGAATATATTTTCTCAAAAACTAAGTACCCTCCTGCCAATATCCAAATCTTGCAATCAGGTGTTTTGTGCAATCAAATTGGGTGTTTTAGCCCTTGACAGCACTTTTTAAGAAATGTACTTTTACTGGTATGTTTTATTGACTAACTACATTGATTTATAATAAGTTGTTCATCAAAATTGACTGTTAGTATGTTGGAATTCAAAAAATATATCAAAAATAAAGTTTCCTTATAATGAAACTTATGTTTAATTTTAACTCAGAGGATGTTGATTTTGAAAATTCAAAATTCAAGGTTGTTTTTTTAGAAGACGCTTTTGTTTTTTTGAAAGGACTTCCAGTTAAGCATGCACAAAAAATTCTCCAAGGGATTAGGAAGTCACAGCTTGGTAATGATCCAGTATTCTTTAAAAAAATTGATTCAGATATTTGGGAATTTAGAACCCTTTATCAAGGCTTACAATACAGACTATTAGCTTTTTGGGATAAAAGAGATAAGAATAATACATTAGTTATAGCAACTCATGGTTTTATAAAGAAACAAAGTAAAGTGCCCGATTTACAAATTAAACGTGCAAATACAATTAGGCTTCTTTATTTTAAAAATTGACGCAATGAAAAAGTATTCACTAGAAGAAGTGCAAGATTCCATAGTTGGTAAAAAGGGGAGTAGAAGTCGTAACGATTTTGAACTTGAATTATCGTTGGACCAAATTGGTTTTAAAATCAAACAAGTGAGAATTGAAAAAAACTTGACCCAAGAAGCACTTGGAAAATTGGTTGGGGTTCAAAAGGCCCAAATTTCTAAATTGGAATCTAATTCAAGTAATGCATCCATTTCTACCATTGTTCGAGTATTTAAAGCAATGAATGCCACTGTGCATTTTAAAGTAGAAATGAATACTAATAAAAGTAACAATCAATTAAGGAAAAGATTTTCTGCAATTCAGCACCTTGAGGCTTAAACAATTCTAAAACTTAATCTTCCTTTTGCAGATATATCCCCACCAAAGAATATAAGCCGCAATGGTTCGGTGGGGTTCCCATGCTAGCGCGATATTGAGGGCTTGATCTTTGCTCAAATGAGTTAGACCCTTGATTTCTTTGAGGCGGTTCATGAGTGCAATATCGCCAGTGGGGAAGTGGTTGGGGCGGTGTAAGGCCATCATCAAGTACACGTCTACGGTCCAGTCTCCAATTCCTTTGATTTTTTTTAGTTCTGTTCTAATGGTTGCATCATCCAGTTGATTCAACTTTTTCAAGTTGAGGGTTTTGTCTAAGATGGCTTGTGCCAATGCTCGAGCATAGACCATTTTTTGTCTGCTAAAATAACAGGCGCGCATTTCTTCATCAGAAAGCGATAATAAAATGGCTGCTGTGATTTTGGGAAGCTTAGCGCGGAGTTGATCCATAGCGGCGCGGGCCGATGCAAGCGAAACCTGTTGCTCCAATATAATATGGATCAGCGTTTCAAAATTGGGTTCCCGATGCCAAAATGGTGGATAGCCATATTGCTCTATTGTATCGCGCAGCTCCGTATCTTTTTTACAAAGCAGTTTGCAATACTTGACCAGTGTTTCTGCGGTAAATGATTCCATTGAGTGGCTACCAATTTCAACGCAAACTAATTTAATTAACGCTTGCTTTGGAAGCTTTTATTTGGTGACCCTTAACAGCAAAGTAAATCACATACGCATAACAAACCAGTGGTGCAAAGAAGGCGTATCGGATGCCAACATTGTCTGAGATATATCCCATGATAGGTGGTACAATGGCGCCTCCAACAATTCCCATGATCAATAGAGAGGATGCGGTTTTGGTATAAGCGCCTAGGTCTTTGATACTTAGCGTAAAGACTATGGGATACATGATAGAAGTGAATAGTCCTATGAATACCAAGGACCAGATGGATGTATAGCCCGTGGTGATGATGGCTATCAACACCAATAGAAAAGCGCCTAGGGAAGATACTACCAACATTTTGGGTGGGCTAAACTTCTTGAGGATATATGATCCGAATAATCTTCCGGCTAGAACCAGCGCCATAAACACGGTGATGAATAAGGCAGACTTTTGTTCGGTGAGTCCTTCTAATTCCATGGACTTGGAATAGCGAATGAGAAAACTCACAATGCCTACTTCGGCACCTACATAACAAAACACCGCGCCAATGCCATACATGGCATGGGAAAATTGAAAAATCTTTTTAAAGGAATAATTGCTTTGCTCTTCATCTGCAATGCTAGGCAGTTTGATAAAGCAGAGCAGTAATCCCATGGCAATGAATAAGCCTGCCAATCCTAGATAGGGTAGTTTTACCAAATTGGCTTCTGCAGTTAAAAATGCTTGCAGTTCAGTAGCGCTAAATGAATCAATGCTTGTTTGTGGTATGTCTTTTTCGTGTAAAAGCAAGAGCGCTCCAATATAGGGTGCAATGGTTGCTCCCAATGAACCAACAGCTGCTGATAAACTCAACCTGCTAGAAGCACCTTCGGGATCTCCTAGTTTTGAGATGTATGGTGTTGCGGTTACTTCTAAAAAAGTAAATCCTGCTGCCATGATAAATAGTGCCAAGAGAAATAAAGGATAGTACCTGATTTCTGCCGCTGGATAAAACAAAGCTGCACCAAGGGCCGCGGTTAACAATCCTGTAATCATGCCAACTCGGTATCCTTTTTTTTGAATAAAATATCCTGCCGGGATGGCCATTAAAAAATAGGCACCAAAAAAAGCAGATTGAATAAGTGATGATTCAAGATCTGTTAATTGACAGGCTCGCTTTAAATGCGGAATTAAAATATCGTTGATATTCCTACTCATGTTCCAGAAAAACATGAGACACATGACAATGAGCAGTGGAAATAATATACTGGTTGTTTTGTTTTGTTTCACGTGGGCAAGGTTATGGTATTGAACTAGTTGGTTTCTTTTAAATCGCAACTGCTACCTGGTGTTTCTGGAGTTTTATAAACCCCGTTTTCAATTTTCACTGGGTTTACAAAATGCTTTTGCAAGTGTGGAATATGTTCTAAGAACAATGCTTCATGACCTAGTTTAATATGGTTGAACAACACCAAGTGTTGGTGCAGCTGTCCCATATCGCCCACGTGCGGCACAACCGGAATGCCAAATTTTTTGCTGAGTAAACTCACTGCAATAAATTCACTAACACCTGCCACCCTTACTGCGTCTACCTGAACAAAACCTACTGATTTTGTTTGTAAGAAATTCTTGAATAGGATTCTGTTTGGTACGTGCTCACCCAAGGCAATTTTTGTTGGAGCAATAGCATCGGCCAAGACCTTGTGTGCCATTACATCATCTGGATGCGTGGGTTCTTCAATCCAATAGGGATTCATGCTCTGCAATTCTATGCAAATAATTTTTGCTTGTGGTAAGGTCCATTGTTGATTGGCGTCTAACATTATCTTTGCCTCATCACCCGCAACTTCTCTAACTATATGCGCCCTTCTAATATCTCTTTCAAATGCTTTGGAACCCACTTTTAATTTCATGGCGGTGAATCCCTCTGCTACTGCTTTTTTACAATTCTCTCTTACTTTTTCATCGCTATAATTAAACCAGCCAATAGAAGTGTCATAACCTGGATAGCCCTTGGTTAAAATGCTGCTTCTTTCTGAGTTGGTACTTTCTTGTTCTTTGATTAAATCAATGGCTTGGGTTCTGGTTAATTCATCTTCTAGATAACTAAGATCAAGGGTATTCACTATTTGTTCTGGACTCAAACTGATCAATAATTTCCAAAGGGGCACGGCTCTTTTCTTGGCCCACAAATCATAACAGGCATTGGTTACAGCGGCTAGTCCTAAATGCACAACACCTTTGTGTGGCCCCAACCATCTAAACTGTTGTTCATTAGACAACGCGTGTAAATGGGATCCAAAATTGGCCATCAGTTCTTCAATATCTTTTCCTTTAAGTGTCTCTGCATAAAAAGCCGCAGCGTTGCAAACCAGATCATTGCCTTCTCCTACAGTAAAGGCAAATCCTGTTCCTACCAATCCGGAATCATCTACCAATTTGCATACTGCATAAGAGTAAACGGGGTCTCTGTGAATAGCATCGCTACCAGCACCTGCACCAAGCGGAAATCTTCTGTCTTCAATAATAATCTTCTGAATCATGATCTATTGTATTGTTCTTATAATCTATATCCTAATTCTGCGCCGCCGCTAATGGGTAATATGCATCCGGTAATAAATCGGGCTTTGTCTGATAATAAAAAGACGCAAGCGTCTGCCACTACATCGCCCGAAGGGCAATAACCCAATGGATGAATCTTGTCTAGATAATTTTCAATTTCTGTGCTATTGGGTTGTTCTTTTGACCAGTCTCTGAGCATGGGGGTCCACACACCTGCAGGTGCTACGGCATTTACCCGAATCCCAAATTTGGCATAATCCAATGCCATTGATTTGGTCAGGGTATTCATGGCGCCCTTTGTTGCAGAATAAGCAGCGTGTAATTCTTGACCTATCTCTGCCACCAAACTGCTGGTATTGAGGATGGTACCCTTACTTGCTTTTAATGCTTCAAAACCATATTTAGTAGTTAGGTAAACCGATTTTAAATTCACGTTCATTAGCTTGTCCCATTCCTCTGTGGTGGTTTCGTGGATAGCTTTGGAAGGATAGGCAATTCCGGCATTATTGTGAATGGCGTCTATGCGTCCAAAATGCGCGATGGTTTGTTCTATGGCATCTTTTACTAGTACTTCATCCGAAACATCACAGGGCAAACAAAGATGCGCACCTCCAATTTCTTGAATCACGGTTTCAATGGCTGCTTGATCAAGTGCTGCAATGGCCAAGAGGGCTCCCTCCTTGGCATAGGCTTTGGCGCACTCGGCACCAATACCCATAGAACCCCCGGTAAGAAAAATGACTTTGTTCTTAAGTAGCATAGCAAGGTTAGTTGAACAGGTTAAAATAGATTAACTGTTTGTTAGAATACAAATAAAAACCTTGTTTTCCAGCTATTTGCCTGCAATATTATCCGATTATTGCACTATTTTACCATAAACCATTCGGCGGCAGTTAACCCAATAACCCAATAATTGCTCATGCGTCCACAGCTTTTAAAAATTACATCGGGGCCCTCCATCTCCTTTAGTGCTAGACAAGACGCCATGCCCTATGTCAATAATAATTGGCATTACCACCCCGAAATAGAATTGATTCATGTGATGCAGGGAGAAGGAACCTTATTTGCAGGAGATACTTCTATTAGGTTTAGCCCAGGAAATTTGATTTTAATTGGGGCTCAGTTGCCCCACTATTGGCGATTTGATGATGCTTATACGCAGGGACAACCCCTTCCATCACTGATTGAGTTAACGCAGTTTTGCGATGATTTTTGGGGCAAAGATTTTTTTAGCTTACCCGAGAATCAAGCCATTAGAAAATTATTGGAAAGGGCTAAGCGTGGGATGGTTGTTAGTGATGAAGTGGCAGTTTTGGCCAAGCAAATTTTAACCCAATTAATTCTCTCAGAAGGAACGGAGCGATTGATTTGTCTGATGCAATTGTTGCAGGTTCTTTCTAAAGACCATCAACCCAACTATATTTCTTCTGCCAACCATTTTGAATTTGTCTCTTCTGAAAATGAAAGAATCAATGCCATTTACAATTATGCCCTCACGCATTTTAAACAGAAGATTTATTTAAAAGACGTGGCAGCCATTGCCAACTTGGCCACCAATTCTTTTTGCCGATATTTTAAATCCAGAACCCGGAAAAGTTTTTCTGTGTTGATCATTGAACTGCGTGTTGGTTATGCCTGCAAACTCTTAGCGGAGAAAAGTATGAGCATCAAAGAAGTTTGTTTTGAAAGTGGCTTTAATAGCTTCACCAATTTCAACAAACAGTTTAAATTATTAAAGGGTATGCAACCCAATGAATATAGAAAGCGGATGGGGTTTGAATGAGGAAATGGTTCTAAAAAAATTCTATAGCTTAAATCTTTTTACAATTTATTGGTAATTAACTCATTAGAAGAGAATTAAATTTAAGTAGCAGTATTTAATTTCACTTATAAGTGAAATTAAATAAAAATTTATTTACCTTCAATTTGAGTTTGTGCATTACGAAATAGTTGAAATGTCAGAGTTCTCGGGTGCTGGAGCAACAGTTTATTCAGTTATTGAGAACCATGCAGATGAAACATTATTTTAATGAATATGAAGACTGAAACAAAAGCTAGAAAACATAGCTCTCCTTTATTAAGAGAAGTTTTGTCAGAGGTAAGTAAGGTTGAAAAAAAACAAATTATCAATAAATATGCTGTTGCAACAAAGTTGGATCAGTTATTGGAATTGCGTGGATGGAATAAAACAACATTTGCTGAAAAAGTAAATAGACATCCTTCAGAAATTACAAAATGGCTGAGTGGTACACACAATTTTACAATTGATACTTTAACGGAAATAGCAGATACTTTTAAAATCTCTATTGCAGAATTATTTTAAAGAATCAATTTTTATTTCTTCTTAAATCCTTCTAAAAATACGCGGGCTTCTGCTGTGAGTATGAGTCTGCCACTGATGGCGGCGCGGCTAAGTAATAATTCATTCCAATGCTCGGTACCGGACCAGAAGGCTGTTTTAATTTCTGCCATGGCGGCGGGGCTGGATGCAGCTAAGGTATCAGCCAGGTTTAAAATGGCGGCGTCCATTGATGTTATGTCTGGGTGAACGGATGCATAGAGCCCTTTTTCTTGGGCCCATTGGGCCGATCTAAAACCTGTGGCATCAATGGCCAATTCATAAGCCGCGGATGATCCTATTTTTCTTTCAACTGCGGGGCCTACTACAAAGGGTCCAATGCCAACGGCTAGTTCAGATAATTTAATAGATGCTTCTACAGTTCCAAATGTATAATCGCAGGCAGATGCTAGACCAACACCTCCACCTATGGCTTTTCCTTGCACACGGCCGATGATAAATTTGGGGCAGGTACGCATGGCATTGATCACGTGGGCAAAGCCGCTAAAGAATTCCAATCCTTCTGCTTCGGTGGTAATTTGTAATAACTCGTCAAAGGATGCGCCAGCGCAAAAAGTTTTGGCTCCACCTGATTGTAAGATCAACACCTTGCAAGAAGCATCGCCCCCGGCAATGGTAATGGTGTTAGCCAATTCTTTTAAAATGGCCGATGGCAATGAATTGTGTTGAGCCGTAAAAAACTCAATCACACCAATGCCATTGTCTACCTGATAGCGAACATAATTTTCCATCTAGTCTTTTTTGGCCACCATGGTTAGAATGGTAGCAATACCGGTAATCTCATTGGTTGCGTCTATAATCTCTACCAACCATTTTACAATCCCTTTGTCAATATCGGTGATTTCTTTTTTCTCTTGTGCAATTTTTTCTTTGCAGGTGAAACGCACTTGTATGGTATC
>CAIZMD010000777.1 GCA_903933995.1 uncultured Bacteroidota bacterium | reverse complement strand
TCCCCAATGGGATGATTTTGGCAGTAAAACCCTTTACTTAAAAATCATCTATGTAGATTATGAACTGCATTTTGCAGTGATTGAATTAATTGGTGAATGGAATGATGCCATTGAAAACGATATCATGGAATTAAAAAGAGAAATCCTAGATATTCTTTATAACCAGGGCATTTGTAAGTACATTTTGATTACAGAAAACGTACTCAATTTTCACAGCAGTGATAAGGAATATTATCAGGAATGGTACGATGAAATAACTGAAGCGGAAGGCTGGATTGTGGCCCTAAACATGTCTGAAGCCACCCAACAGGATTTTAGGAAAAAGAAATTGCACTATTTTATTGAACTAATGGAACTATCAGATTGGAGGGTCTACAAACCCTATCATTTGTTTAAAAAAATAGATGAAATTCAGCAGAAAAGACTGGATTAGGAAAAGGTCTTATATTTAACCCATAAAATAATTACAAATGTCATTACCCGTAAACAATAAAAACAGCGGAAAACCAGGCAGCAAAGGCCCTAAAGCCAGCGCAGCAGGGTCTAAATTTATTGCTAAGCCCGGTGCTAAAGCAGTAGGAACTACCAAGAAACCCATTAAAACCGGGGGTTCTAGAGGAAGTTAATTGGGTTTTCACCTATTGAAAGGCTGTTCCTAACCGAACAGCCTTTTTTTATTGTTCAAACAATGATAAATTGTACTTTGACAAAAACATCCCTATATGAATCAAGAAATCATCAATCTCTACGATGAGTATACCCATCTACCATTAAGTAGAACGGAGTTTTTAAAAAGACTTGCCCTATTAACTGGTGGCATGTCTGCCGCATTAAGCGTACTTCCTATGATTGAAGTAAATGCTACCAATGCTGCTATCACTAATGATGAAGACCTTGAAACCGAAACCATATCCTATGCTGGAGTTAATGGAGAAATGAAAGCCTATGTAGCCAAACCCAAGAATGGAAAAAAATTGGCTGCAGTAGTAGTAATACATGAAAACAGAGGCTTAAATGCTCATATTGAAGACGTAGCTAGAAGGGTTGCTAAAGCAGGATTTTTGGCAATCGCTCCCAATATTTTAGCGCCTTTAGGTGAGTTACCCAAGAATGATGACGAACTAAGGGCCAAATTTTCTACCCTGAAGCCTGAGGAAAATATTCAAAATTTTAGCCGAGCATTTGACTATTTGGCAACCAGAAAAGATTGCAATGGCAAATTTGGTTGTGTTGGATTTTGTTGGGGTGGTGCCATGTCTAATAGTCTTGCAGTGTCTGTTCCCAAATTAAAAGCAGCTGTGGCCTATTATGGCAGACAACCTGATGCTGCACTAGTACCACAAATTAAAGCTTCTCTAATGTTACATTATGGAGGACTTGACGAACGAGTGAATGCGGGTATCCCAGCCTACGAAGCTGCTTTAAAAGCCAACAATATTCCTTATGAAATATTTGTGTATGAAGGTGTAAACCATGCTTTTCACAATGATACAGCACCAACTAGGTACAATGAAGCCGCTGCAAAATTATCATGGGAAAGAACCATTGGATTCTTCAAAAAACAATTGGGATAAATTATAGTGGTTTCATCCTAGAAAATGGAAACCCATTACAACCCTTTTTAGGATTGGCCCTGTCTGCTGAAACAGCTTTCAGGGCTTTTTCTTTGGTATCAGCGTCATAGATTGTATAACAGAAACCCCATAAAAATGGCTCCATTTTTTCAAACTGTCTATAATCTATTCTAGTAAATTTTCCTGGTTCAGAAGGATTCAATGGATCATTTTTAGCTAGCACCCATTGATCTTTCTGGTTCCACTCAATGATATGGTATTTGACTGATTCTCTTTGAAACCATAAACTATCTGAGATAGTATATTTTATGCCATAGTCATCTTGAAAACTACCCAATACAAAGCCAGGCGCTTTTGTTTTTTGTTGTCCAATAACAGGACAAACAAACAATAATAAGAAGCATCCAAATAAAACCAACTTTAACTGTTGCATATTTTGATTTTGATTTAAACTAAACGCTCTCTAAAATCTAGTCTGTGTTTTCGCAAATAATCTTGAGCAATATCATAACCCGCGTCAGCATGTCTGATCACACCCATACCAGGATCGTTTCTTAAAACCCTTGCTAGTCTTAACTCAGCAGCATCGGTACCATCAGCAACAATCACCATACCAGCATGAATACTATAACCCATTCCTACTCCCCCTCCATGATGCAAACTCACCCAAGATGCCCCCCCAGCAGTATTCACCAAGGCATTTAAAATTGGCCAATCAGCCACAGCATCAGAGCCGTCTAACATGGCTTCCGTTTCTCTATTGGGAGATGCTACAGAACCCGTATCCAAATGGTCTCTTCCAATGACGATGGGTGCTTTTACTTTACCCGATCTTACCAATTCATTAAATGCCAATCCAGCTTTTTCTCTTTCTCCTTGACCCAACCAACAAATTCTTGCAGGCAAACCTTGAAAAGCAATTCTTTCTTTGGCCATTTTCATCCAACGCAACAACCCTTTATTTTCTGGAAACAAACTACAAATTAGTTCATCTGTAACGGCAATATCTGCTGGGTCACCACTTAAAGCAGCCCATCTAAATGGCCCCTTCCCTTCACAAAACAAAGGTCGAATATAGGCTGGTACAAATCCTGGAAAATCAAATGCATTGCTTAACCCATGTTCCTGTGCCCTAGCCCTTAAATTATTGCCATAATCAAAAGTTATAGAACCCGCAGACTGCAATGCTAGCATGAGTTCTACATGTTTTTTCATGCTATCATAACTCATAGCAATATAGGCAGTTGGGTCTGACTTTCTCAATGCATTGGCTGCTTCATTATCTAAGTTATGAGGAACATATCCTATCAATGGATCATGTGCCGATGTTTGGTCAGTTAACACGTCAACTGGAATCTTTCTTTCAATCAATCTTTCTAATAAGGTAACAGCATTACACAATACCCCAATACTGATTGATTCTCTGGCATTTTTTGCTTCAATGGCTCTATCAATGGCTTGGTCAATGTCTAAGAATTTAAGATCAAGGTACCTTGTTTCTAATCTTTT
>CAIZMD010000776.1 GCA_903933995.1 uncultured Bacteroidota bacterium | reverse complement strand
ACCACCACACCACCCGTTTTCTCTAGTTCATAATCGCCGGGCGTGGCACTTACAAAAATGGTTTGTCCTGTAAGGGCTTCAAATTCATTAAAGTTCAAATGCCGGTTGTCCATGGCAGATGGTAGTCTAAATCCATATTCTACCAAGACCAATTTTCTACTTCTATCTCCACCATACATACCCGCCACCTGCGGAATAGTCTGGTGACTTTCATCTACCACCAACAAAAAGTCTTTGGGAAAATAATCCAATAAACAGAAGGGCCGGGTGCCAGGCTTACGCCGATCAAAAAAGCGAGAATAGTTTTCAATGCCATTGCAATAACCCAGTTCCCGAATCATTTCAATATCATATTCCACGCGCTCTTTGAGTCTTTGCGCTTCTATAAATTTACCCGTGCTTTTAAAATATTCTACCTGCGCCATCATCTCATCCTGGATCTCGTGCATCACTTGCAAGATCATTTCCTTTGGCGCTAAATAAAGTGTTGCAGGAAAGATAGCAGCAGTGTCCATGACCCCAATGCGTTTGCTATTGGCTGTATCAATGCTTTCTATTTCTTCAATCTCGTCTCCAAAAAAAGTGACGCGATAACCAAAGTCTACATAGGGCAGGTTAATATCTACGGTATCTCCTTTTACCCTAAAAGTTCCTCTTCCAAATTCACCTTGAGATCTATTGTACAAAGCGTTTACCAAGGCGTGCAAGAAACCTTGTCTTGAAATCACTTGCCCCTTTTGTATTCGAATAATCCCGTTCTCGTATTCGGTTGGATTACCCATACCATAAATACAACTCACACTGGCCACTACAATAATATCCCTTCTGCCGCTCAATAATTGAGAAGTGGCTTGCAAGCGCAGCTTGTCTAGTTCTTCATTGATGCTGAGGTCTTTTTCAATATAGACATCGCGCACGGGCATATAAGCTTCGGGCTGATAGTAGTCATAGTAGCTTACAAAATAGCCCACCGCATTATCAGGAAAGAATTGTTTGAACTCTCCATACAACTGCGCCACCAAGGTCTTGTTGTGCGTGAGCACCAAGGTTGGTCGCTGGGTATTTTGAATCAGGTTGGCAATGGTAAATGTTTTACCACTACCTGTTACACCTAAGAGGGTTTGAAACTGCTCTCCATCATTTACATTATCAGTCAACTGCTTAATGGCAGAGGGCTGGTCTCCTGCGGGTAAATATGGTGCGTGTAAATTAAAGGGCATAACCTAGATTGGTCTGCTAAGTTAACCCTAATTTCCTGTTCTAAAAGGAAGCGCTGGTAAACCTGCTTCATTCACCAAATTGGGTTGGGCGGTTTCATGCCAAGCAAATCTTACCTGCGTAGGTTGCTTTACAGCATCTGCTTGCAAGACAATTTTCTTTCCTTCAATACTGGCTTTGGCTTCTACAAACTGACCATCGGCGCCAGCCAGACTAAACCAATTGGGTGCTTTTCCGTCTGTGGTTTTGAGTGCAGCATCCGTTTTAAAACTCAAGATGATTTTCTCTTCCTTGATTTTCATGGACTGATAGGCTGGACCACTAAAAACGGTTTTCTTAAATCCATAATCCTTGGCCAAAGCTTGCAGCGCTAGTCTGTGACCTACTTCCCATTTATAGGGAGGATGAATATCGCCCAGGTTGTCTACCAAGTCTGTGGTCACTGCCATGCCTACTTTAGATAGGTTTAATGAAGCTGCTTGTGCTTCCCAGAATTCGGGGAGTTTGTAAACATCGTGCGGTAATGGATCCTTGCGCTTGCTATATAAATGCGGTGCAAGCTGTACATAATAAACCGGCATTTTTTTGTCCGCATATAAGTCTCTATAGGTATTGACCAATAATTCAAATTTTGCAGGATAGGTTGCGTGGTCATGGATATTCAAATCAGATT
>CAIZMD010000775.1 GCA_903933995.1 uncultured Bacteroidota bacterium | reverse complement strand
TAAAGTTAGGGATAGGGTTGGGCTAGCTGCTTATACCAGTGCAACAATTAACACTACCGCTCAATATGAAACAGCGCTTTCAAATTAAAGAAGGTTGGAATTGGCTTTTGAAAACCAACGTTGGTTTGATTTGTTAAGGTATAATACTACTTTAACAACCATTAAAGTAGAGCAAGTCATGAAAGACCACTTAACTTATATGTACCCCTTGCATTATGGTTTATATCCATCGCCAAGACTTACCTTGGCAGAAATGTTGGTTTTTGTAAACACCAATAGAATGTTGTTACCTATTCCACAAAGAGAAATTGATAACAATACAACAATTGTGATAAAACAAAATCCTGGGTATTAATCAATTTGATATAAGACCATGAAGCTATACTTATTGTTTTTTTGCATCACCTGCTCCTTGACCAGTTTTGGTCAGGCGGCAGGTGATACTGTTTATAAGCCAGTTGTATATCCAAAAGGATACGAATCCCAAATTGACTTGGTATACACAAAACTGGGAAATTGGGAAGGTAGGTTGGATTTGTATTTTGCCCAAAATCCTAGTAAACCAACGCCCTTGATTATTAATATTCATGGTGGCGGATGGAATCATGGGGTTAAAGAAGGACAGGGGGGATTTAATACCTATTTTAAGGCTGGATTTGCAGTAGCCAATATTGAATACCGATTAACAGGTCAGGCTAAAGCTCCTGCAGCCATTGAAGATACTAGGTGTGCTTTAATTTATTTGGTGAATAATGCTAAACGATTCAATATTGATCCAACACAAATTATTTTCTTAGGAGGCAGTGCTGGGGGGCATTTGGCATTGATGGGAGGTCTTTTAGGAACCAATCCAATCTTTGACGCTAATTGTAAATGGAATCAACCATTTAAAGTAGTAGCAATTATTGATAAGTATGGCATTAATGATGTGGGGGATTGGGCTTATGGTCCTAATATTACCAGTAAATCTGCTACCAATTGGTTGGGTGACAAGGCCAAAGACAAGGAATTTATCAAAGCAGTTTCGCCCATCAATTATCTAACAAAAGATAGTCCACCCATTTTTATAGTGCATGGGAATGCTGACCCAACAGTTTCCTACCAACAATCTGTTGCTTTGCACAAGAAGTTAAATGAATTGGGTGTAAAAAATGAGTTTGTAACAATTGATGGTGGAGTTCATGGGAAATTTAGCAAAGAGCAAAATGACCAAATCAACAAAAGCATTTTGCAATTTCTTGAAGCTTCAAAAGTTCCTATTACTGCTTCAAAGATTGAATTTAATTAAGCACTATGAATCTAAAACCTGTTTACACCCTGTTGTTGTTTTGTTTTTTTAGCACAATCTTAGTTGCTCAAGTAAAGCTTTCCAAAACCGATATGGTTAAGTGGGATTTTAAACAACTGGCATTGAATCAGCAACAATTGAAGAAAGGGAATGCTGCATTGAATCCAGCATTTGAACAATTGTTGCATGATGCTGATAGTCTTCTTGGTTATAAGCCAGTAAGTGTCATGC
>CAIZMD010000774.1 GCA_903933995.1 uncultured Bacteroidota bacterium | reverse complement strand
GTGATTTTGTTTCTGTATACAAATTGCTAAAAGGTGGTGGAGCTGAACTTGATCTTTCTGGTTATAAAACCTTAAACTTTAAAGCTGCAGCCACTGGCGCTAACCTACGGATTACTTTGGTGAAAAGTAGTATCAGCAAATGGAATGAGCAATATACTTATTACCTACCTATGACAGAAGCTGGTAAAGAGTATAGCATTAGACTAGACGATTTTAAATCTAGTGCCAACCAATCTATGTTCTATGCCAATGACCTTACTACCGCCGTATTTGCTTTTGAAGTGGGTACCGGAAAGTCTACCAATATCTCTGTTGATTTGAGTAAGGTAGTTTTTAGCAAGGATCAAGCGGTAGTAGCAGCTGCTACTATTGAAACCAAGGATGTACAATTGTATCCTAACCCTTCAAAAGGTAGGTTCAATGCCAGTTTCAAAACAGATAAAGCCATGTCTGTGACTATTAAAATGTTTGATGCGGCTACTGGTAGACCCATGTATAGCAAACAGGTTCAAACAGTAAAAGGAGACAATACAGTTCCGGTTGAAATCAACCAGACTATTAATACCAATGCATATATCCTAAGTGTAGAAGGGGAGGGTGTGAAATACCTGCCTAAGAAAATGCTTGTGCAGCAATAAGAATTTTTTTGGTTAAGGGTTGAGTAGTGGGGCGGGATCCCTACTACTCTTTTAACCAATACCGCTTTTTTTTGGTTAAGGGTTGAGTAGTGGGACGGGATTCCTGCTACTCTTTTTTTTAGTGCCTTCTATAACGCAGCAAAATTTTGGCGTACATTTTTAGTGCCTGTTTTAAAGAAATCCTATTCAAATGCAATCGCAAAGCACCATTGGCTTGAATCAATGCAACCCTGCGTAGATGATAATCATGATAAATCTTATGTGCAATATTGGCGTAGTAGATAGAAAAATTTCTTCTTGCCAAATTACTCACCTGTCTTCTCTGTTCTATTGGAAAATGCTTCACATTAATGCTGATCACTTTTTCAATATCCCGAATATTTTGACCAGAACGCATACTATGATATGACACATTAAAAGGGTGTACCCGATATCTGGCTAAAACTTCCGGTAGATAAGCAACGGGATAATTGGCGGCAATCCTAACCCACATTTCCCAATCCTCTCCATAATGAACGGCATAGAATCCACCCAAAGCTTCATAAGTAGTTCTTCTAACTACTACTGCTGGTACTTGTAATAATTGGTTTCTACCAATTCTGTCTAGCCAGTTTTCTAAAATGCCACGTTTGTTGTCAATAGGGTGATTATCCCAGATTTTATTACTATCGGCATCTACATATTGGTATTCCGTAATTGCAGCCCCAGCTTCTGGATAGTCGTCAAGTAATTGCCCCATCTTACTGTAGAACCCATTGGCTACGTAATCATCACCATGTAATAAATGAATCAAATGACCTTTGGAACGGTTAAGCGCTGTTTCAAAATTGCGTAAACTGCCCTTGTTTTCTGGTTGTTTATAATACCCAATTCTACCCTTACCTATCCTATTTACCAATGCTTCCACGTCTCCATCCGTACTGGCATCATCTACCACTTCTATTTCCATGAGGTCTTCACCAGGATCCTGTGCCAAAACTGAGAGCAGGTTTTGTTCCAAACAATTGTAACAATTATAAACAGGAATCATCACAGACCATTTGGGTCTATGCGTCTGGGCAGGTAAAGCTGCAATAACAGGAGGCGAGGAAGGTGTCCTTTGAATGGTATTATCCAAACTATTAGGGGTTGTTTTGATAATGGATTTTCCAATTTGCCAGACCTGTTGCTAAAGCAGCTTTTTCTGCCTCATTTTGGGTCTGACCTAATTGCTGTTCAAGCACTAAAATAGCAGCTTTTAACATTCTTTCCTGATTGGCAGACATGTTTTTTTTATGGATGCGGTATACGGCAATAAATTCTCTGTGTGAAAACACGGGTAAATGCCTAGCAATTTGTAGGTTCAACTCATAGTCTTCACATGCATCCAATTGGGTATTAAAACGAAACTGGAAGAAGAGTCCCCTTCTGTACATGACAGTAGCTTCCATGGCAATATAGTTGCCTTGTAAGAGGGACAAATAATTGTCTTCAAACTTATAGGGTGCTTCTGGATGGGGAATAAAATTACCTCCATCATCTATGCGCAAATGCGCTCCTGATACAAAAGCAGCAAGTGGTTTGGCTATAAATTGTTGTAGGTTTTGTTCTAAGGCATCGGGCAACAAATAATCGTCTGCGTCTAGAAACACTAAGAATTGCCCTTTGGCGGCAACGGCACCAATATTCCTAGCCCAGGACAAACCTAGTCTGTTGGTTCTATAGGATCTTACCAAGGGATATCGCGCAAGCAATTCCTCTGTCTGGTCTGTAGAACCATCATCAATGACAATAATTTCTTTAGCAGCATGAGTTTGTTGCAAGACAGAATTAATGGCTTGTTCCAGATAATGTCCATAGTTATAAGACGTGATAATCACAGACACCAAGCTATTGGCAGATACTTCAACGGGTTGATAAAGACTGGGAGCTATCTGTAATTCAGCAATTCTTGGTGGTTGTTTTACTTGCTGATAGTATCGCCAACCGGCAATACAACCTTTGATTTCTGTTAGGATGCTACCAAAATTTTCTTTGTATCCATGTTTAATCCGCTCTTTAATCCTTGACCAATAGTATTCTGGGAGATAGGTATACAATCTTTTCAAATTACCCTCATGACCCCATTGCTCATGTTGAATTAAAAGACTACAAGTATTACCCCGCATATAATGATAGAGCTGGTTGCTCAATGCCTTCTTGTCTTTTCTATGTTGGTGATAAGCCACGGCCATGGGCTGATACACACAGTTCCATCCACTGGCCAAAATCCTATACCAGATTTCTGAATCTCCACTACAACCTGCTGCACCTACGTCTAGTCTTTCATCAAAATAACCCACTAGTTCAAAAGCTGCTTTTCTAAATGCCATATTGGCCCCAGCCCCAATATCCCAAACGGGTACACCATAGGGTAACATCACTTCAAAATAGGCTTTGTCAAAAACCTTTTTTTGGTAACCCCTATTAAATCCCCAATAGCGCTCAAAGATATACTGTGTGCGGGTTTCCAAGGATTGTGGAATCACCAAACCCGTAACAGCCATGGTCATGGGATCATCAAAAGCGTTTCTTATGGTATCTACCCAATCAGTAGCTACCGCTACGTCATCATCTGTGTAAGCAATAATTTGGTTATTTGCTGCTTTGGCCCCAGTATTCCTTGCAATGTCTAAACCCTTTCTGGGTTCTAATACATATCTAACTCTATTGTATTGTGCTACAAGTAAAGCCGTGCTATTATTATCGGGTGCATTATCTACAACAATAATCTCATCTGAATCATGAATGGACAACAGTAATTGGTCCAAACATTTTTTGAGGTCATCCCTTCTGTTTCTGGTACAGATGACTATCGATACGCTTTGCTCTTGAGCTTCACCCAACAGGGGAGTCAAAATTTGTAAAGCGGCAATAAGTGATTCCCAATTTGAAATGCCTTCTAAATTCCATCCCTGAGCTTTTGAACAAGCAGCCAATACCTGGGTTTGAAAATGGGCTTGGGTACTGTTTTTTTCTACCCAAATATGTGCAATGGGTCTTTGATGCCACCAGAAAAAATAGAGTGCCGGAGCACTAAATTGGGGCCAATTTTCCCATTGATTCAACCGTATATGAATTACCTGATATGGGCTATAACGGCTCATGGTTTCTCAAAACTTACTTGGGATAATTCAACGGGGAAATCTGGTCTGACCGCTCCGTCCCATTTTCCATAAGGCCTTTTTGCGTTGCGATAGTCTACTACATCAAATGCCACACTAGCTGTAAATTCATACATGGTATCCTGCTCCCTATTTAGAAAATGCATGGACACATAATAATACCCATTGTTCAAGAAAGTACCTGGAATTCTACACTTACCATCTATTAAACCCTTCTCTACTTTCAGTACTTCAGAACACAATTCAAAAATGCATTCACCAGTTAATTGATAAAACCCAATTAATATCTGGGTGTTTTCAGGATACTGTCCCATGAACCAGAAACTAAATTCAAAGTCCAAAGGCGTTCGGGTATCAATATAACTAATCTGTGTATTGAATTTTGGGTTAATGGCTACTTGCTTAATGTGAATCCATTCATTACCAGGAGCTGATTCAGGGTTGGGATAATACTGTGAAAGGGTTTCTACTTTTTCACGTGATAGGTATTTGTTGATGACTGTATCAGCTGCACCTTCTTCAATCAATTTTCCTTTTTCTAACCAAATGGCTTTGTTGCAAAGGTTGCGCAAGGCCTGCATATGGTGACTCACAAAAATGACTGTCTTTCCTTTTTCAGTAGAAAGGGACTTCATTTTTTTCAAACACTTTCTTTGAAAATCAACATCGCCAACGGCTAAAACCTCATCAATAATTAAAATATCGGTTTGTAAATGGGCGGCCACAGAAAAAGCCAAACGCACATACATACCACTGGAATACCTTTTTACGGGGGTATCAATAAATCGCTCAATGCCTGAAAAATCAACTATCTCGTCAAACTTGGCCAGCACTTCTTTTTTCTGCATGCCAAGGATCTGCCCATTCAATAATACATTTTCCCTTCCAGTCAGTTCTGGATGAAACCCTGTTCCTACTTCTAGTAAACTGGCAATCCTACCCCTTCCATGGATAGTGCCACTTGTAGGTAAACTAATCCTGCTAATGATTTTTAAAAGGGTAGATTTTCCAGAACCATTATTCCCCACAATGCCAAAACTATCACCTTCATGAATTTTAAAATCTAAGTTGCGCAAGGCCCAGATATAATCCCTATTAGCTTCATCATAGGCTTCGGGGTCCGGTGCTTCTTTTTTGTGCAAGACCTGTTTGTTCCACCAGGCTTGCAAATCTTTTTTCAAAGCGCCACTACCCATGACACCCAATTGGTATTGTTTTGAAATCCGATCAATATGTAAGATGGGTTTGCTCATATTAAATGGTATCCATCACTTTAATTTCACGGAATTTAAATAGTGTGAGGCCTATAAAAAACACCAATAAGGAACTTGCCATACCTGTAAAAATATAGAAGTTATCTACGGTTCCTCCGTGCAGAAAACCTAGTCGGAATGTTTCTATTACCGGTGTTAGCGGGTTGCACCAAAACAATACTTTGTATTTTTCCGGAACAATGGATGCTGGATATACCACGGGTGTTACAAACATGAACAAGCGCAGCATAAAATTCATCAATTGTTCTAGGTCACGATACTTGGCCATAAATACCGCCACTATCATACCCAAACCCAAACCCAGTAGGGCCGTAAAGAAAAGCATCACAGGCACTAGCCAAATATAATTGGAAGGATGAACCGCATCGTCAAAAATCCAGTAGTTCACATAGATGATCAAGAAGAGGATAAACTGAATACCAGTGCGTACGGAATGCGTAATGACCATACTCAATGGTACAATCAATCTTGGAAAATAGACTTTATTGAAAATATGCGCATTGTGTAAAAAGGAATACATGGTGCTGGTAAAGCAATCAGAGAAATAGCCCCAGAGCAAAGCCCCAGACATATAAAACAATAAGGGTGGGGCACCATCTGTTGAAACTTTTACAATCTTAGAAAAGACCAAAAAATAAAATAAGGTAGTGAGCAAGGGTTGTATCACCAACCAGAAAACACCCATGATGGTTTGTTGGTAACCAGCAGTGAGTTCTTTTCTGACAAAGGATTGTAGCAAACCGCGGCATCGCCAAAGCTCCACCAAACCATATTGGAACCATTTTTTTTCTGCCTGCAATTCCCATTCCCATTCATTAGCCATGTAGGAGCATTGTATTACAAATTAATGCATTATTGTTCAGTCTTTTTCAGGACTTCCAAAAAATGCGATACTTAGTTGCCAGTGCGGCTAGTAGGGCCGTTGGTAGCACTATCACCAATCCATGCAGAATGCCTTGAAAAGCTGTTTGCTCAAGGCCATCGTACCAAGGACCTAATCCAGTTAGGTCAATCAAGGGTAACAGAAAAATACCGGGTAGAACATAAGCTAGCAAAGGGTTTTGACCAACTGGTGCCAAGAGCTTTGTGAGTAGACTAAATTGGTCAAAGGCAAATAAGAGAAAGAATGCCATGCCCCCTGTTACAAAAAAATAACTCAGCGTTGCATCATCTTTTTTAATGCCACCTTCAAATGCTTCAAAAAATAATCCGCAAATGAGTAAGTAACAGCCAGCCAAAAGCAAGCGTTGGTCTAATTGATTTTCTTTGTTGAACCTAATTTGCCAAACCAATATCAGCAGCATTACAGCTAGGCTGATAAAAAGATTCATCATCAACCATCTATTGTAAAGGGCAATAATATTCCAAACCACCAAGCCTAAGCAAAGCCATGCCTGACCTATTTTAGAAATGGAACTAGTAACACCTTGATTCCAATCCGTTTTTTTCATCAGCCATTCACCCGCATAAATGCCAGGAATCACCATGAACAGGTATTTGAGAAAATTGAATTCTATGAGCCAGTCAGCAAAATAGGGTTCATAGATATATTGGTTCCAACTTTCGTCTAGGAACCTTCCTGTGATCAAGCCATAAAGTGGTACCAATAATAATAAACGATAAACATGATGCAGTCTGGTATAATGATAAATGACAGCACCTATTAAGGCCATATTGGCTAGTACCAAAATAATCACGTCTGATCTATGTAATTCAAAATGCCCCTGATTGTCAAAGGGGGCAAAGATCACTAAAAGCAAAGCAAGCCCCAATCCAATACTCTGATACATAATTTTTTTGGTACCCATAATTAGAAACAAACTCAGAAAACCAGTTAAGGCAATCAAGTAAGTTAGTGCTGAGTCTAGTTGCGAAAAATTAGTGTATTTACTATGTTCAAAAAAGATGGCAAAAAAGACCAATAATCCAAATCGTTTCAACTGCTTTTTCCAGTCCATTCCTTTTTGCATAGACATAGGAATGGCCGCTCCCATAGCAAAAAGAAAGAATGGAAACACCAAGTCTACCCAAGTAATCCCTGGTAGATTTTCTACCCACTCGTGTTTTGGTGGTGGGGATTGCGCGTGATACATATAAGCAGGTAACACACCGCCATAAGCAATGGACCCACTAAATACCATGGTCACAATAGCATACCCTCTAATAGCGTCTAAGGCTTTATTTCTGCTATCCATTTACCTTGGTGATTTATAGAAATTGAAAATAACTGACAATACTTGTCTAACCAACTGGCAACTGCTTTTCTTGTCATTGCTTTATTAGCAGTCATAGTAGTTGGAGCGCTAGGAATATTTTTTAATTGTTTAGCTAGTGCTTGGTGAATGGTCACTAACAAATTTTCATCTACATATTGTTGATGACTATTAGGCAATTGCATGCCAGGCAAGAATGCAGCAAGGTCTTCTAATAAGTTCTTTGCTACACAAAGACTATCAGGTTGAAAATAGGTTTTATTGGCCCATCCTTCATTTTTACCCAATCCTTTTAAAACACCGGTAGCACCCATTCTTTGAATAGCTGCAAAAGCAGGGTCTGCAATCGCAACATCCATATAGGGCATCAAGAATGTCTTGCTTTCAAGCAGCGTATGTTGCACGCTTCTCACGGGCACTTGTCTTGGTTCTAGATTAGATTGAATAGCAAGTGCGGCCAATGCACCAGCTGATTGACCAGTGAGTAAAACACAGGGTTGCAGTCTAGTGCTTCCATTGGCAAGGTTTGACACAGAAATTCCTTTTTCACAAACTACCATGCCGTTGAGTTTTTCAGGAATCAGAGCCCCTAGGGGGATATTAAACGAGTAGATTCCCGGAAAATAAATTTTTGGCGCAGCTGGATTTTTCCCATGATGATGATCCACAGGATAATCGCCAACGGCTATTCCTGTTCTGTACAATGCTTGATCCTGCTCAAATGGATGGTTCATGTGAGGAAGACTTAACCTGACTACTCCCTTCAATCTTCTACCTTCTCTATGATAAGGCATCAGCGCCAAATGGTCCTTGCTAGGAAATTGCGTGGTATCTAGTCCAATATGTTTAAATCCAAGCGTGTTTTGTAAATAGTAAACAAATGCTAGTGTATGTTTTTTGGCAGGCAAATAAAATGCTTCTCTATCAATGGGTTTAATGTTCACAGCATCAATAAAATAATCATTGCCATGCGCCGGCCAGTTAAGCATATATTTTCCTTTGGGCAATTTGCCATAGTCCAATACTTTTTGGGTATTGGCTTCATAAGGTTTGCCAAATGGACAAGGAGCTTCACTGGTACTACAGTCAAATTCTTTTAAACTATTCCAATCAAAACTTTCTTTTTTAATCAGGATTTTATCTGATGCTTTTGTACCATAATCCTGCAGTGTTGCTGCCCAAGTAAGGTCTTGGATAATATTATTAGTGCCAGGTGCTTCCTTTTCACCACTGTATGTGGCTGATTCCATACCTAGGTCAAAGCCCGCACCAGCATTGGCATATACATCACCCAAGTCTGTACCATCTACTACAATCTTAGCTTGAATGGTCCAATATTTTTTTTGTGCATTGATAAACCTAACGGCTTTGATTTTCCCTTTTTGCACATAGGCCGAATCAAAATACCAACCATATACAACGGTTAGGTTTTTTTCTTTTGAAGCCCAAGCTTTGAAAATACTATCAGCCACATAGGGTTCAAACAGTGTATTGCTCACCCATCCGGTATTCAATTGTTTGCGACCATAATGTTGGTATAGTGCTTGTCTAAATTCTTCCCATATGCCACTTGGTAATAAGTGATTACCATCTGTAGCAGTTACGCCTGCTGCAGAGAGCATGCCTCCCAACCAAGCAGTTGATTCCACTAATATGGTAGGAACACCCATTCTGGCAGATTGAATAGCAGCTGCGGTTCCTCCGGTGCTTCCGCCTACTACCAAAATACTGGTTGTACTAGGTTGTGCAATAGTTTTTGTTAAACAGCAAATGGCCAATAGAATTGGCAGAAAAAAATGTTTCATGAAAAATTACTTTATTGTAGAATGCTGTTTCTAACCAAGAGACATGCACCCATAATCCCAGCAGACAATGCTAGTTTTGAAGTTTTTAAAGGAGTATCATTGTTAACCAAGCTTGAACTGTATTTGTTTAGAGAACTTTTAATGGGCAATCTTAAATAATCATTAGTAGTAGAAAGTAAACCACCCAAAATTACTAACTCGGGATTAAAGATATTGATGAGAGAAGCCATGGCTTTACCTAATTTTTCTCCAATCACCGCCATGCATTCAATGGCTAGCATATCGTCTTGGTTGCAAGCTTGAACAATGTCTTCTAAGCTAATTTGCTTTAAGTCTTTTTTATTGTTGAGTAGAATACTCCCAAATCCTGCAGCTAGTTTTTCTTGTAACAAACTTACTAGGGCTTCGCCCGATGCTTCTGTTTCTAAACAACCCTTCTTACCACAATGGCAAATGATTTCATTGTCAAAAAAAGGAATATGGCCAAACTCTCCAGAGAAACCAGATTTTCCATAATAGATTTCTCCATTGATGATGATACCCAATCCAACCCCATGATCAATATTGATAAAGAGAATGTCTTTTTCCTTTTCAACTACGCCACAGCAGTATTCACCAAATGCCATGGCCCTAGAATCATTGTCAATATATGTAGGAATTCCAGTTTCATTTTCAATGATGGTACCCAAGGGGTATTTGGTAAAATGGAAAAAGTTATAATTATAACCCGTGTTATGGTCAATCCTACCTGTAAGGTTAATGCCAATTCTTAAGATCTTGGGCATGGATACCCCAGAATGTTTGATAAAGTCTTTGATAATCTCAATCAGGTGATCAAGCGATCCCTGGTTGTTTTGTAATTGATAGGGGATATTCTCTTTTACTTTTACCAATTTCTTTTTAAAATCCATGAGCCCAATGGTCACATGGTTCTTGGTTACTTCTACACCCATAAAAAAGCCAGCATCGGCCCCCAGGCCAAACATATTGGCCCTTCTACCACCGGTACTATCAATCTTCCCGATTTCTTTCATGAGCCCTTCTTCAATTAATTCATTGACCGTACTGGTAATTTTTGGAGTACTAATATTTAAAGTCTGACCCAAATCGGCAATTGTAGCAGTTTCATGGACATCTAAGTAGCGGATAATGCTTTTTTTAAGCGTCATGTTTTTAAAAGCTACCCCTGCTAGGGAAACTTCATTGATATTTTTTAAAAAGCTCATAGACTCTTTGATTTCTTTTACAAATTAAGGCATTGCGGCTATATAAATATTAATTAGTTGAGCAAAATCCAGCTGATTCTGCGCTATTATAGGCTGGTGAATTGTAGGAACACTACTACAGTTTAACATAGGATACTACAGTAGATATCAAGTTTGCTTGATTGTCTAGGGATGCTCGTTGCAGTTGCTTTGTACTGTTAAAACTAAGGTTAGAAACAATAACAAAAATCGCAAACAAGCAATAGCAGAACATGGCAAATTATCAGTACAGCAACGGACAACAGAGAGCTCAAAGCAACTTATTTCAATTTCTATTTGATTTTGTAAACCATAGTTTCAGCATCGCTAACATGCCTTTGGAAAAACCGGTTCAATCCTATAGTTATTTACCAAGCTCACCGTATTTGAAGAAAATCAACCAGCTCGGATCAACCAAACAACAAAACCTGATTACCATTCATATCTCATAATTGGAAAACTTTCCCACTGTTGGAATTTTGTCAAAATATTGAAAATTTTAATTAGCTGATTTTCAATGTTTTAGTCTTGTTTCTCTTTTTGGCATCAAAATCGTTAATCCCTAATAAATCAATTTTATGCTTAACAAATTATCCCTATCGTTTGTCTTCATCCTGGCCCTGACGCTTATATCGTGTCAAAAAGCGGCCGAAGTACAATCTAACAACAACAATCCCGGCACACCTATTAATAAAGTAGCACCCGATGGATTCAATTATCAGACAACCAAGGCTGTTGCAGTTTCTATTTCTGCATTAACCAATACCAACAAACCCATTGCTGGTGTTCCTGTTAATGTCTATAGCACAGCAAATGGAAAAATTGG
>CAIZMD010000773.1 GCA_903933995.1 uncultured Bacteroidota bacterium | reverse complement strand
TGATTTTGAGCGATGAAGTCTATGAGCACTTGATCTATGATGGTTTGCAACACGAAAGTATTTTGCGCTACCCGCATCTACTAGAGAGAAGTTTTGTTTGTTTCTCCTTTGGTAAAACCTATCACTGCACGGGTTGGAAACTGGGCTATTGCATTAGTGGTCCTGCACTCATGAAAGAGTTTAGAAAAATACACCAGTTTAATGTGTTTAGTTGTGATACAACCAAACAATTGGGGATTGCGCAATACATGGACAATCAACATGCGTATTTAGATCTGGGTGCACAAATGCAAGTAAAGCGTGACTATTTTAGAGAGCTAATGAAAGACACGCCATTCAAATGCATTCCATCGCACGGTAGTTATTTTGAGTGCTATAGTTATGGCCATTTTTCTCAGGCATCAGATAAAGACCTAGCCATTCAACTCACCAAGGAATATGGTGTTGCTAGTATTCCACTTTCTGCTTTTTATAAAGACGGTACCGATAATAAAGTGCTTCGTTTTTGTTTTGCCAAGCAAGAAGCTACGCTGGAAAAAGCAGTAGCCCAACTCAAAAAATATCGCCCATAGGGCATTCAAACTGCCCATTAAAAACAATAAGCAACTAGCTATTGAACTTTATTGGTGTTTTTTATTCAGGTCCAATCCTTTGTAAAATCCAAGGTCTTCTGCCGTAATCAATTTGGTCAGCAATGCAATTTGTCCGGTGTGATAGGAGAGGTGTTCTGTTACGTGCAGGATAATGCCTATGCCAGTTAATTCATACACTTGTACAGATTTTACCAAAGCCAATTCCTGATCTGTTGCTGACGCGATGCGATCTATGCTTTGTTGCAGCACATCATCAAAAATTGCTTTTAATTCAGCCCTATTCTTCCCACCACGGGTGGAGAACTCTGCATCCCTGTTGCGATGGTCTGCAGCGCCCCCCAATGTGGTCAGAATATATTGTGTGATATTGCCACATAAGTGCAATACCAAATTGCCAATGCTATTCAGCGCAGGATTGGGTTGTTCCCAAATCCTTTCTTCTGGAACCAAATCCAAACAGGCCAATACACGCTTTCTACTCTCTTCCATTCTATAAATGGCCTGCTCTTTAAATTCAGTTCCTAGCATCGTTTTTTTTATTTTTTTCTTCTACTAATTCTTCACTTTTCACTTTTCACTCTTCACTTATCTCCATCCATCTCCATCCAAGATATTACCTAGTCCACCTAATACAGATCCCTCTTCTTTTCTTGTGGTGGTGCCGTATTGTAAAATCCTTCCTGCCAATCGGCTAATGGGTAAGCTCTGAATCCAAACCATGCCTGGTCCGCGTAGCGTTGCAAAGAAAACACCCTCTCCACCAAACAAAGTATTCTTGATGCCTCCTACAAATTGAATATCGTAGTCTACATCGGCTGTAAAGCCAACAATACAACCTGTATCTATTTTGATAAGCTCACCTGGTTGTAGAATTTTTTCTTTTACAAAACCACTGGCGTGTAAGAAAGCCATACCATCACCTTCTAATTTTTCCATGATAAATCCTTCTCCACCAAATAAACCAGTGCCTAGTCTTTTCTGAAATTCAATACCTACACTCACACCTTTTGCTGCACAAAGAAATGCATCTTTTTGACAGATGATTTTGTGACCCATATGTTGCAGGTTGATAGGAATAATTTTTCCTGGATAAGGGCTGGCAAAGCTTACATGTCTTTTACCAGAACCTATATTGGTAAAAGCAGTCATGAATAAGCTCTCACCTACCAACACGCGTTTACCAGCGTTTAAGAGTTTGCCAAATAATCCACCACTATTGCTTTGTTGACTTCCGTCTCCAAAAATGGTTTCCATGGCAATGCCATCGTCCATCATCATAAAAGCACCTGGCTCTGCAATGGCTGTTTCATTGGGGTCTAGTTCTACTTCTACGTATTGCATTTCTTCTCCAAAAATGCGATAGTCTATTTCGTGATTGTTCATCATAGTTTTCTTTTGTTAGCAAATTACTCAGCCCTTTCAATCTAACAAATTCCTTTTTGATAATCGGCAAAAAAAAGCCGCCCCCATGCGGGAACGGCTGTTCAAACAAAAAACCAGCTTAGAACCAACTGCCTATGAACGATTCGTTCACGGTGTTAGCGCTTTTTAATTTTTGTGCGCGCTTAACGCGTTTTGCACGATGTTTTAATAAGGTAATCACCATCATTGGCAAGAAGATCAGGGTTAATGGAGGAATACCCAACATACTTACCCATCTACCGCCATACATATTACGCATAGGACGTCTTAGTCTTTCAGCAATCAGGTACATGCTTGGTACAATTACCAAGGTCATGAAGAAGGCAAATGCCAAACCAAAGATGATGGTCCATGACAAAGGCTTCCAGAATACCACATTGTCTCCTCCAAAGAAGATATGCGGATTCAATTCAGCAAACAAAGTGATAAAGTTGATATTGAATCCAATGGCAATTGGTAAGAATCCAAGGATGGCGGCTAAAGCGGTTAACAAAACTGGAATAATCCTAGTCTTACCTGCTTCAATCAATGCTTCTCTGGTCTTCATGCCTCGTCCTCTAAGTTCATCCGTAAACTCAATCACCAAGATTCCGTTCTTCACCACAATACCTGCCAAGCCCACAATACCAATACCCGTCATTACAACCGATACACCCATACCTGTGATGGCAAAACCTAATAATACCCCAATCACACTGAAGATAATTTCAGTTAGGATAATGACTGGTTTGCTAATAGAGTTAAACTGCAATACCAGGATGAAGAGAATCAGCATCAAGGCAATCAACAAAGCTTTTCCAAGGAAGGCACCTGTTTCTGCTTGTTGCTCTCCTTCTCCCGTTTGCTTAATGCTTACGCCGTCTGCTTTTTGCTTAAAGTTCTCAATATGTGTAGCAATTTCTTGGTTTACAGCAGTTGGGGTATAACCATTCAATACGTTAGAGCGCAATGAAATCAAACGTTTTTGGTTCTTGCGTTTTACCATACCCAATGTGCTGGTTGGTTCAATATGAACCAACGAACTAATAGGAATATTTTTAATAGCACCACCGCTAGCAAAATCACGGAAACTGATCTTCATGTTCAACAACTCTACCAAGTTCTTACGTTGGAATTCGTTGTTGCGCAATTG
>CAIZMD010000772.1 GCA_903933995.1 uncultured Bacteroidota bacterium | reverse complement strand
CCACCTCCTACCACACCCACACGTAAGAAATAAGAACTGTCTCCAGTTACTCCTGCTTCTTCCATGAGTTGAACTACTTTTTTCTTAGCCTTATCACTAACGTAAATACTATTTTCTAATGCAACTTCTGCCATAACAAATCTTTTGACGGTTCTTTTACCGTCAGTGATTAATGAATCCTTTCTTCAAACACCAATTGCTCCAAACCATTCTTGGTGCGGTAGTCATTGATGGCCGCTTTGATAGCGTCTTCTGCCAATACAGAACAGTGAATTTTCACTGGAGGAAGATTTAATTCTTCTACCAAGTCCATATTGTCAATAGCCACTGCTTGGTCTACGGTCTTGCCTTTTAACCACTCTGTTGCCAGAGAAGAAGAAGCAATAGCAGAACCACAACCAAAGGTTTTGAATTTGGCGTCTGTGATCACACCGGTAGCATCGTCTACTTCAATTTGCAAACGCATAACGTCGCCGCATTCTGGAGCACCTACTAAACCGGTACCTACATTCTTTTTTGCCTTGTCCAAAGTACCAACGTTCTTTGGATTGCTATAATGGTCGATAACTTTTTCTGAATATGCCATGGTAATTTAATTTATGTGGGAGTGATTTAAAATATTAATGATGTGCCCATTCAATTTTATCCATATCAACACCTTCTTTGAACATTTCCCAAAGCGGGCTCATATCGCGCAGCTTTAAAACAGTTTCACTGATGGCTTTAATGGTATAATCAATTTGCTCTTCTGTGGTAAACCTTCCTAGTCCAAAACGCAGGGAACTATGTGCTAGATCATCGCCCAAGCCCAACGCTTTTAATACATAACTAGGTTCCAAAGAAGCAGAAGTACAAGCAGATCCAGAAGACAGAGCAATATTCTTGTTAAAGCCCATCAACAAACCTTCACCTTCTACATATTTGAAAGAAATATTAGATACATGTGGTAAACGGTGTTCGCGGCTACCATTCACATAAGCTTCTTCTAATTGCATCAAAGCATTTTCCAATTTGTCACGCAATATGCTCAAGCGTTCTGCATCGGCTCCCATTTCTAGTCTGGCCAATTCACAAGCTTTACCAAATCCAACAATACCTGGTACGTTCAAAGTACCACTACGCATACCGCGCTCGTGTCCGCCACCGTCCATTTGGGCAGTAACTTTAACACGTGGATTTTTTCTGCGTACATACAATGCACCAATTCCTTTTGGACCGTACATTTTATGACCAGTAAATGCCATGATATCAATACCGTCTTTGTTTACATCAACAGGTACTTTACCTACTGCTTGAACTGCATCTGAGAAAAACAACACACCGTGCTTTTTAGCAATGGCGCTGATTTCTTTTACGGGTTGGATCACTCCAATCTCGTTATTAGCATACATGATGGCAATGAGAATAGTAGTTGGCTTAACAGCTGCCTCTAATTCAGCCAGATTAACCAAACCATCTGCTCCTACTTCTAGGTAGGTTACTTCTCCACCACTGCGCTCAATATGTTTGCAGGTATCAAGAACCGCTTTATGTTCAGTTGTGCAAGTGATAATATGATTTCCCTTGCTGGCATACATTTCATAGACACCCTTGATACCCAAGTTGTCTCCTTCAGTTGCACCAGAAGTGAAAATAATTTCTTTAGGATCAGCGCCAATTAATTTGGCTACTTGCTCACGAGCATAGTCAACAGCTTCTTCCGCTTCCCATCCAAAAGGGTGGTTACGGCTAGCAGCATTACCAAAATGCTCGGTAAAATAGGGTAACATGGTTTCCAATACCCTTGGATCCATAGGTGTTGTGGCGTTATTGTCTAGATATATGGGTAACTTCAGCATAGTCAAAATGGTTTATTCTAGGTAATAACGCAAAAGTATGCCAATAGGTTCTATAAATTTGAAGCGGTAAAGCCTGTCATGCACGTTTTTCCTCAATTCGTAAAGCAACCATATTATAAGAGTATCATGATTAAACTAGAACATATTGGCATAGCCGTGAAAGATTTGGAACAATCCATTCCCTTGTTTGAAACCCTCTTGAACACCCCCTGTTACAAAACAGAAATAGTTGAATCTGAACAGGTTGCAACGGCATTTTTTCAAAAAGGCGAGAGTAAAATTGAGCTTTTGGGCAATACCGCACCCGGTGGTGTGATAGAGAAATACCTTGAAAAAAAGGGAGAAGGCATTCATCACCTAGCTTTTGCTGTAAGCGATATTAGGGCTGAAATGGCTCGTTTGGCGGCAGCAGGTTTTCAATTATTGCAAACAGAACCCAAGCGCGGGGCCGATAATAAATGGGTTTGTTTCTTGCATCCAAAAACAACCAACGGGGTTTTGATAGAATTGTGTCAGGAAATAGAAGCTTAGAGTCCTAGCTTTTCTACTGCCACTTGTGCGGCTACTTGGCTGGCGTCTTTTTTGTTATAACCCTTGCCTTGAGAAAGAATCTCTCCATCTAAAACGGCATTGATGGTAAAAAGCCTGCGGCTACCTTCCATTTTTTCATGGGCCAACTCAAAATTCAGGACCTTGCCATTTTTGTTGGCCCATCCAATCAATTTGTTCTTGAGGTTGATGTCTATAAGTTCAAGATCATCTACAAACATGTGCGGGATCACAATTTGCTTGAGTACCCAATTACTGGTTTTGGCATAGCCCTTGTCTAAATAGACGGCTCCTACCAAGGCTTCCAGTGTATTTCCAAAAATCTGACTACCCTTGAGGGAATTGTCAAACTTATTATAAAAAGTGAGTTTTTTGAGTCCCATTTTCAGGGCAATATCATTGAGCTGCTGACGGTTCACCATCTTGCTGCGCATCTCTGTTAAAAAGCCTTCTCCCTTGTAGGGATAGCGTTTAAAAAGATAATCAGCAACAATAGCACTTAAAACAGCATCGCCTAAATATTCTAAGCGTTCATTGTTTTCATCTGCCGTTTCTTTAACGGATCTGTGAGAGAGCGCAGTTCTGTACAGCAAAGCATTACCGGGCTTGATACCCAGCACATTTTTCAACTGATTTTCAAAAGAAGCTTCTGGTGACTTTTTGAGTAGTTGTTTGAAGAATTGCACGAACCTAAGCTACGTATTTTTTAACAATCACACAGGCGTTGTGTCCACCAAAACCAAAGGTATTACTCAGTGCTGCATTAACAACGCGTTTCTGTGGTTGGTTGAACGTAAAATTCAGTCTTGGATCCAGTGTTGGATCAGCTGTAAAGTGATTGATGGTAGGCGGAACAATATCATAAATCACACTCTGGATACAGGCAATAGATTCTATTACTCCAGCGGCTCCTAAACAGTGACCAGTCATAGACTTGGTGGCACTGATATTTAAGCTATAAGCATGTTCACCAAATACTTCTGTAATGGCTTTTGCTTCAGCTCCATCACCCAAAGGTGTAGAAGTTCCGTGTGTGTTAATGTAGTCAATTTCTTCTGGTTGCATACCCGCGTCTTTGAGGGCAGCAATCATTACATTGCGCGCACCCAGTCCTTCAGGATGGGGGGCAGTTAAGTGATACGCATCGGCAGTAGCACCGCCTCCTGCAATTTCACAATAGATTTTGGCACCGCGTTTAATAGCGTGCTCATATTCTTCTAATACCAATACACCAGCAGCTTCTCCCATTACAAAACCATCACGGTCTTTGTCATAAGGGCGGCTAGCGGTTTTGGGATCATCATTGCGTTCACTCATGGCTTTCATGGCGTTGAATCCACCCACACCAGCTTCGCTGATCACGGCTTCAGATCCACCACTAATGATAATATCGGCCTTGCCCAAACGGATATTATCGCATGCGGCAATAATTCCATTGGTTGAGGAAGCACAAGCACTTACTACGGCAAAGTTTGGTCCACGGAATCCGTGGCGCATAGAGATCTGACCCGCAGCAATATCCAAAATCATTTTTGGAATAAAGAAGGGATTAAATCTAGGAGTACCATCGCCCTGGGCAAAATTGGTTACTTCTTCTTGGAAGGTTCTAAGTCCACCAATACCACTGGCAAAAATGACACCAACCCTATCCACGTCTACATTTTCTTTGCTGATACCGGCGTCTACAACGGCCATATCACTGGCAACCAAGGCCAGTTGTGCAAAGCGGTCTAATTTTCTAGCTTCTTTCCTATCCATAAAATTGGTAGGATCAAAACCTTTCACTTCACAGGCAAATCTTGTTTTGAATTTGCTGGCATCAAACAAAGTGATAGCATCGGCCCCTGAAACACCGTTCAGAAGATTTGTCCAATATTCCTCCAGATTGTTTCCAATGGGGGTTAGCGCACCAATTCCGGTTACTACTACTCTTTTCAATTGCATATCCAAAGCCTATTTGAAGTGATAATCCGCCTTTCATGGCAAAAGCCATAGAAAAGCGGATTAAATTATTCCTAGTGAAGGGATTTCTTACTTGGCGTGCTCTTCCAGGTAAGCTACAGCTTGTCCAACAGTTGTGATGGTTTCAGCCTGCTCATCAGGGATAGAGATGTTAAATTCCTTTTCGAATTCCATAATCAACTCTACGGTATCCAAAGAATCGGCACCCAGGTCGTTGGTAAAAGAAGCCTCGTTTGTTACCTCTGCTTCGTCTACGCCTAACTTGTCAACTATGATTTTCTTTACTCTTGTTGCGATGTCTGACATTGTAAAAGTTTTTGTTACAGGCGCAAAAATATACTTTTTAGCAAAACCGCCATCTTTTAATGCATTTTTGTTTCCACAACTAAGTACTAATAATTGTTAGTACACACTGATTTTCACGTTTTTCCATCTAAAAAAGGTTTGCTATCTTGTAGCCTTACTCTAGCTTATGCCTTTACAAATCATTGACCACGGCTCTATTCAACACCAACAAATGGTGGAATTGCGTTTTCAAATGCTGCGCAAACCCCTTGGCCTAACCTTTACAAAAGAGGATTTGGAAGCAGAAAAAAATGATATGCTCATTGGTTTTTTTGACGATGGTAAGCTAGAAGGTTGCTGCATTTTAACAAAAAAAGACGCCAAAACGGTCAAATTGAGGCAAATGGCCGTGCTTTCCGGTCTGCAAGGAAAGGGAATTGGCAGGGTCTTGATGACATTTGCTGAAAACATTGCCAGAGACCGGGGATTTAGAAAAATTAATATGCACGCCCGTAAAACCGCTGTTGGTTTTTATGAAAAACTGGGTTATAGCATATCTGGTCCCGAATTTGAAGAAGTGACCATTCCCCATTTTGAGATGGAAAAGGAGTTGTAAGTTGAAATATTTTTATTTTTTGGATTTTTTTCCCTTTCTACTTTCAAGGTTTAAAAGCATGATATTCCTGAAATCAATTGGCTGACCTTCGCTTTGTAACGCGATAAAACCTCGGTCAAGAATTTTGCCATCCATTTTTTGTGCAGGGTCAAAACGATTCACAACCTCTCCGCCAATTTGTGGTTTGGAATATTGTAACACGGTATCTCCATTAATGATATGCGTGATCATGGAATCTCCTAATACAATTAACTCTCCTTGTATCCATCCATCAGAAGGCAGATAAGTTTTTGAACTTGAATTGATGCAATGCCTTGTATCTAATTTACCATTGTACACAATATGCGTTCCAGGTGAGCACATATTTCCAGTTGGTCTTGGTTGATTATCTGGCAAACCTGCCAACAACTGCATTTCAATGGAGATAGGCCAGTCCTGCTCTTTAGGCATGGTTCGTGGATCCTGAGAATGATACATGATACCACTATTTAGTTGGGTATAACCAGGTGCATCCTTTCTCCATTCGCCTGAAAAACGATACTCAAATTATAAATGATAATAGGAAAATGGTTGTTTAAAATAAAGATGTCCAAATTGTTCATTGAATGATTCATACTGGTCGTATCGCACTTTAATGATCCCATCTTCTACCCTAAATGTGTTCCCAAAGTTTTCACCGGTTTCATGATGCTGTATCTTAACAAACCAGTCTTTAAGATCTTTCCCATTGAATAATGAAATCCATTCCTGCTTGGTAGATTTTCCTTGAACTTTTTTATTTGTATTGCTCAGCAAACAAAAAGACAACAAAATCATTACT
>CAIZMD010000771.1 GCA_903933995.1 uncultured Bacteroidota bacterium | reverse complement strand
TCGTCTGTTTTAACCGCATTGGGGTTTTCCATCAAATCCATCAGGGTGCCGTCTTCCCCGTCTGAGAGCGGGGTATCCATGCTCACGTGGCGGAAACCCACATTCATGGTGGCCGTTACCTCATCAATACCCAAATCCAATAATTCAGCCAGTTCTTCGGGGCTGGGCTCCCGTTCGTATTCCTGTTCCAACTGCTGATAAGCTTTGCTGATCCGGTTGGTGAGTCCCACTTTGTTCAAGGGTAGGCGCACAATCCGGCTTTGCTCTGCCAAAGCTTGCAAAATGCTCTGTCTGATCCACCAAACGGCATAGGAAATGAACTTAAATCCCCTTGTTTCATCAAATCGCAAAGCTGCTTTGATCAGACCTAAATTGCCTTCATTAATCAGGTCTGGGAGGGTTAGTCCTTGGTTTTGATATTGTTTGGCAACAGATACCACAAAGCGTAGGTTGGACTTGACCAATCTGTCTAATGCCCGTTGGTCTCCATTCTTGATTTTCAATGCCAATTCTACCTCCTGCTCAGGAGAAATCAGTTCTACCTTGCCAATTTCTTGCAGGTATTTTTCCAGGCTTTGAGATTCCCGGTTGGTGATAGATTTTGAAATCTTCAGCTGCCGCATACTCATAAATGCATGTTTTATTGGTATAAGTATCCGAAAAGTTCGGGCGATGCGTTGGGAGGGGTGGGGCCACAGATTCCTTTTTCACTGTATGCTAGAGCAATTTAACAAAAAAATGAAACTTCTACAAAAAAATAATTTTATTCAACTTATTGAATTTCAATTCATTATAACCTTATATTTTCCATCCATCCCAAACAGTGCCCATAATTGGGTGCTTCTACCAAAAAAACATTTGGATGCGAAGGATTATTTAATATTATTGCACAACTACGATTGACCTGCGCTAAATAAGATTTAATGAGCAAGAAGCAACTATTTACTATTGAGTTCCCTGTAAGATGTTCCCCCGGTATATTATTTGAATTTTTATCTACACCTGCAGGTTTGCAAGAATGGTTTGCAGACAAGGTTGATGAATGGGAGAATGTTTACAGTTTCTCATGGAGTGGAGGCGCACCCGATAAAGCAGAAGTAATGGATAAAGATGAAGATAAATTTATCCGTTTTCATTGGTTACATTCTGAGAAAAACGAATACTTTGAATTCAAAATAGAAAAAACCGAGATCTCTAATCAAACCATCTTAATCATCAAAGATTTTGCTGAGAAAAATGAGATCAAGGATCAAAGTCAATTATGGGAATACCAAGTAAAGGAATTATTCCACCGCTTGGGAGCCTAATTCGCACAAATTTCTAGCAATTTTTCTACAAGGTTAGATGGTCTGATTGCCCAATAGTAGCAGTATGTCCTTGAATGTCTCTTGTAAAAAGAATTCCATATCATCCCACTCTTCCAGTGGGATTTTTTTTGCCAACTTGAGAAAGGGCAATTGCGCAAATGCTGCAGGAGGAAACTGAGCAGCGGGTACATAATTATCTTCTCTAAAATGGTGCTGCCAGGGGTCTTCGGGGTTGATACAAACATACCAGGGGTATTGGGCGTGTGGATTACCCGCTCTTAGAAAAAAGTACTGCTGAATGGCATTGCTATAAAACTCTTGGTACTTGCCTTGCAGTTGTAGGGTAATGCTCATTTGATTGCCCCACCAGAAAAAAGTTCTCACCGCAAAAACATCCTTAACGCTAAATACCCTAGGATAATCCAACATGACCCAGGGCAGACCCTCATATTGGTCGCCTTTAGAAATCTTGGGGGCAATGACAAAAGCGGGATCATTTGCCAGTGCCGGATTGCTAGCCACTAGCTCTTGGTAGGATTCACAGACCTCCCCAAAAAACGCATTCACCTTTTGAATTATGGCATTCTTTGTTAAAATCCAATCGGCATTCACTACCAATTCCTGTTCCTTTGCCGAAAGCCTTACTTTTGCCTTGCTCATTTGGCAATATTAAGCAAGGACCGTGATAAAAAAACTGGATATTCTCATTATACGATCTTTTATTGGCCCCTTTATTGGGGCTTTTGCCATTTCCTTGTTTGTTCTCACCATGCAATTCTTCTGGTTGTATATTGATGACTTGGTGGGCAAGGGATTGGATTTGTTTACGGTATTAAAACTGGTAGGATTGGTTACCTTATTTTGGATTCCAACTGCCCTACCCCTAGCCCTGCTTTTTTCTTCTATCATGACATTTGGAAACCTAGGAGAAAGCTTTGAACTGGTAGCCATTAAAGCCGCAGGTATTCCACTCTTGCGTTTTATGCGTCCACTCTTGGTCATTACCCTGTTTATCAGTGGGCTGGCCTTTTTGTTTGCCAATAATATTATTCCGGTAACCCAATTAAAACTAGCAGCACTCAAGTACAATATCATTGTATCAAAACCCGCATTGGATATTAAACCTGGGGTCTTCTATGACAAGATTGATGGCTATGTTTTAAAATTAGGGAGCAAGGAAAAGAACGATAGCATTATTCATGACGTGGTGATCTTTGAAAAAAATGGTGGATTACAAGACCATATGATTATTGCTCAAAGTGGGGTAATGCGTATTAGTAAGGACCAACAATTTTTGGAATTTATTCTAAGAGATGGATGGCGTATTCAAGAGCGTGGACCAAGGGGCACTAGCAATACAGAGTTTATTAGAATGGGTTTCAAGTCTTATAAAAAACTCTTTGACCTCAAGAGTTTTCAAATGAATAAATCGGGTGATAGTTCTTTCTATGATCCAAAAATGTTGAGCATACGTCAACTAAACACAGCCATTGATTCTATCTCCCATATTGATAGTATCTACTTGAAAAAATCCAATGCAGAAGTAAATCCCTATTTGAATTTCACGCGCTACACCGATACGGGTTGGGCTAAAGTGGATCCAAAAAAAATCAAGAAAGCCAGCAGCTTTGACAAACTTATTCCAGATAGTATTAAATCTATTATACAGGAAAGGGCTGAGAACCAATTAAACAGTATCAAGGGGAATGTGGGAGTAATGGCAGAAGACTATGCTATCAGGATTACATCACTGCGTTTACACGAGATTGAATGGCATAGAAAGTTGACCTTATCAGTAGCTTGTTTGGTTTTGTTCTTGATAGGTGCCCCCTTGGGTTCCATTATTAGAAAAGGTGGTTTGGGTACACCCTTGGTTTTTGCCATCATCTTTTTTGTGGTCTTTCACCTCTTTAACACATTTGGTGAAAAATTTGTAAAATCAAATGCTACTTCTCCATTAGTGGGTATGTGGCTCTCTACCTTTATTTTAATTCCCATTGGCGTATTTCTAACCTTTAAAGCCATGGGTGACTCACAATTGTTCAACCAAGAATTCTATTATCGTTCTTTCAAGGAACTGCGCTTATTTATTGCTAAATTTAGACGTCCCCGTCAAGAACAACCTTAAATCAACCACATGGAAAACAAACAACATAGCCGCAGAGATTTTATTGCCAATACTGGTAAAGCTGCACTAGCTGCTGGATTATCATTAACGGTTTTGCCATCCATAGCTGGAACAGGGTTTGCACCCAATCCATTTGTGCAACAACCCCTGCCCTATGATTATAAGGCATTGGAACCCGTAATTGATGCCATGACCATGGAAATCCATTATACCAAACACGCTGCTACTTATGCCAAAAATTTGGCCGATGCCTTGGTAGCAGAAAAAGTAGATACCAATGCTACCAGTTTGGAAAACTTATTACGTGGTGTTTCTAAATATTCTGCCAAGATGCGCAACAATGCTGGCGGTCATTATAACCACGAATTATTCTGGCAGTGCATGAGTGCCCCAACCAATCAACAACCACAAGGAAAATTAGCCGCTGCTATTGCACAATCCTTTGGATCCATAGAAGCATTTAAAACACAATTCACAGACGCTGGAAAGAATCGTTTTGGAAGTGGCTGGGCTTGGTTGGTATTGAATGCTGACAAAAAATTAGTAGTTGGTTCAACACCTAACCAAGACAACCCTTTAATGGATCTAAGTGAGCTCAAAGGCACACCTGTTCTTGGTTTGGACGTTTGGGAACACGCATATTATTTGAAATACCAGAACAAACGCCCTGATTATATTAATGCTTGGTGGAATGCAGTAAACTGGCGTTTTGTAGAAACAAGATTTGAATCTCTTTAAGCTATCTTATGAAAATAACAGCAAACTGGGTAGACGCATTGGCTTTTGACGCCACGTCTGATAATGGTCATACCGTAAGAATGGATACCACCGTAGAAGGTGGTAGTATGGACTCTGGTATGAGTCCTAAAAAAATGGTTTTAGCCGGTCTTTGTGGATGCAGTGGCATGGATGTGGTAGACATTTTGAAAAAAATGAAAGTTGATTTTAAAAAGGTAGAAGTATCTGCAGAAGCTGAGCAAACAGACGAGCACCCAAAGACTTTCAAATTCATCAACCTGGTTTATCGTGCAGACGTAGCTGCAGAAGATTTGGATAAATTACAAAGGGCTGTTAGTTTGTCTATGGACAAATATTGTGGTGTATCGGCTATGCTGGCCAAGCACTGCCCCATCAACCATAGCGTTGAGTTGATCTAGTTCAGCCCAATATTAATTATGCAATCAGCACAACAAAATCTGAAACTGCAGAAATGGATCACCCTGCTAAGTGTGGTGCTATTTGTGCTGAAAATTGCTGCCTATTATTTTACACATTCCATGGCTATTTTAACCGATGCCTTGGAAAGTATTGTAAACGTAATCGCCGGTTTTATTGGACTCTATAGTTTGTATGTAGCCGCTAAGCCGCGCGATATTGATCACCCTTATGGACATGGCAAGGCAGAATTTGTTTCAGCAGCTGTAGAAGGTGGATTAATAGTGGCTGCGGGCATTATGATTTTGTATGAAACCATACAGAACCTGATTCACGAGAATCCCCTAGAAAGCCTAGACACCGGTTTAATCTTGATTGCCATTACCGCCGTGATCAATTATGTAGCGGGTGCTTATTGTATTAGCTTGGGCAAGAAAAATAATTCCATGGCGCTTATGGCCAGTGGCAAACATTTACAAGTAGATACTTATTCTACCGCTGCCATTATTGTTGGATTGGGTTTGATGTTGTTGACCAAATTGTACTGGCTTGACAAAGCCATTGCAGGTGTCATGGGTCTATTTATCATTTACAATGGTTACAAGATCATTCGCTCTTCTTTGGCGGGGATTATGGACGAGGCCGATATGGAATTACTTAACAAGTTTATTGCGGTCTTAAATGAAAAGAAACAGGAAAACTGGATTGATTTGCATAACCTTCGCGTCATCAAATACGGTAGTCTTTTGCACGTAGACTGTCATTTTACTGTGCCTTGGTACTTAAATGTGCATGAAGCCCATAGAGAAATTGACGCTTTAGCTAGTCTGATTCAACAGGAATTTGGAGACCGAATAGAACTATTTGTTCATACCGATGGTTGTCTACCCTTTAGTTGTAGTATTTGCAGTAAAACGGATTGCACCGTGCGACAACATCCCTTTCAACACAAAGTGGAATGGACCATGGAAAACCTGGTCTCCAATAAAAAGCACCAATTGACCCCGGTTTCCTAAACCATGGTGTAGCAATAAGACTTAATTTTGCCCTTCAAACATTTAAACAACTGATTATGCAAGTTTGGAAAGCATACCAAGATCAACATAAAGAAAGGTTCCTAAATGAATTATTGGAACTCTTGCGCATTCCTAGTGTGAGTGCTAGAACCGAAAACAAAGCTGATATGTTGGCCTGTGCCAAATTGGTACAACAACGTTTAGAAGAAGCGGGTGCAGACACTGTGTCTATTTATGAAACTGCTGGTCACCCCATAGTCTATGGTGAAAAAATCATTGACCCAGCCAAGCCAACTATCTTGGTATATGGTCACTATGACGTACAACCAGCAGATCCACTAGAACTTTGGAAAAGCGGACCATTTGACCCAACCATTATTGACGGAAAAATCTTTGCACGCGGTTCCTGCGATGACAAGGGTCAATTCTATATGCACGTGAAGGCTTTGGAGACTATGACCCAAACCAATACCCTTCCTGCCAACGTAAAATTCTTGATTGAAGGGGAAGAAGAAGTGGGTAGTCCTAATCTGGCCACATTTGTAAAAGCCAATAAGGAATTACTCAAAGCAGATGTGATTTTGATCAGTGATACTTCTATGCTGAGCATGGAAAATCCGTCTATTGATATTGGTGTTCGTGGACTCAGTTATATTGAAGTAGAAATTACAGGACCTAATCGTGACCTGCATTCTGGCGTTTATGGTGGTGCAGTTGCCAACCCCATTACCATGCTGGCAAAAATGATTGCTTCTTGTCATGATGAGAACAACCATATTACCATTCCTGGTTTTTATGATGGCGTGATTGACGCTTCTCCCGAAGAGCGCGCCAAAATGGCCCAAGCTCCTTTTGACGAAGCGGAATACAAAACTGATTTGGGTGTGAGCAGTCTTTGGGGTGAAAAAGGATATACTACCAATGAAAGAACCGGTATTAGACCAACCCTTGAAGTAAACGGCATTTGGGGTGGCTATACAGGCGAAGGTGCAAAGACCGTTTTGCCTTCTAAAGCATTTGCCAAAATCTCTGCTCGCTTGGTACCCAATCAATCTTCAACGGTGATTACAGAGAAATTGCTGAACTACTTTAAGTCTATCGCGCCAGCAGGTGTTACCGTAAAAGCGGAAGAGCACCATGGTGGTGAGCCCTATATTACGCCTATTGATTCTGATGCTTATCAGGCTGCAGCAAAAGCCATACACGCCACATTTGGCAAGGATCCTATTCCTGTTCGTGGTGGTGGTAGCATTCCTATTTGTGCTTTGTTTGAAAAAGAATTGGGACTGAAAATTGTATTCATGGGATTTGGTTTGGACTCTGATAACCTGCATAGCCCCAACGAGAAATTTGACATTTTCAATTTCTACAAAGGCATTGAAACCATTCCTTATTTCCATCAGTTTTATACAGAAGGAAAATAATAGCCGTGGAAGCAAAAGAGAAACTGCGCGTTGACAAATACCTCTGGGCCATCCGTTTGTTTAAAACCAGGAGCCAGGCTGCTGATGCATGTGATAATGGGAAAGTGAAGCTGCAAGGCAGCAATATAAAAGCGTCAAAATCCGTGAATATTGGAGACGTGTTTGACGTAAAAACAGAAGGTAGAAAATGGGTGATTAGGGTAACGGGTTTATTAGAAAAACGTGCGGCTTATCCAGAAGCTATTAAAAACTATGAAGACATTACCCCACCTGAAGAATTAGACGTGGTTAAATTCCAAGCGGCTAGTTTCCAAACTGGAAAACGCTTGAGCAAAGTGGGAAGACCTACCAAGCGAGACTTGAGAGACATTAGAGGATTCATGGGAGAAGAATAAATTTTTGTACATGCATATTGATATTATTACGGTAGTGCCAGAATTGCTGGATAGTCCTTTTGGACACAGCATCATGAAGCGGGCCCAAGAAAAGGGCTTGCTCACTGTGGTCTGCCATAACCTACGCAAGTGGGCCATTAACAAACATATGCAGGTAGACGATTACCAATTTGGTGGTGGTGCTGGTATGGTTATGATGCCCGAGCCCTTGGCAAATGCCATTGATGAATTGCAGGCTGTTAGAAAATATGACCAGATCATTTATATGACCCCCGATGGTCCACGTTTTAACCAACAAAGGGCCAATCAATTGTCCATGATGGAAAACCTGCTCATTATCTGCGGGCACTACAAAGGCATTGATGAAAGAATTAGACAGCAATATGTGACCATGGAAATCTCTATTGGTGACTATGTACTCAGTGGTGGAGAACTAGCAGCTGCAGTAGTAGTTGACGCCGTGGGGCGATTGATTCCCGGTGTACTCAATGATGAAACTTCTGCCCTATTTGATTCCTTTCAAGACAATTTATTAGCTCCCCCTGTCTATACCCGTCCCGCCGATTTTAGGGGAAGCAAAGTACCTGAAATTCTCACCCAAGGCGATCCCAAGAAAGTAGAAGAATGGCGCTACGAACAATCCCTACAACGGACCCGTGATCGTAGACCAGACTTATTGGACGAATAATTGGGTGGTACTTACCATTTATCCTTGATTTGTAACGTTTTCAATTGTTTAACGTTCTAAGCTAATAAGAAAGCTTTCTTTTGCACAAAACCCTGTTGCAACAGGGACTATGAATTTATGTTTATCAAACCATCACTACTGCTGGCGCTAATTGTATTTGGCATTACTGGACTATTGGCCCAGGAAAAGAACGGTGAGCGTTTTCAAAAAGACTTCCAATACCATCTTCAAAAAACTACGGAATCCATTAAAATAGACGGAGAGTTTACAGAAGCCATTTGGACCAAGGCTGATACCATGGCTTCTTTCTGGCGCAAATTTCCAACCGATGGTGGAAGACCTCAAAGACAGACTTCTATCAGAATCACACACGATGACAAATTCATTTATTTTGGCGTAACCGCATTTGATTCTGGCAAAGCATTTATCAGTTCTTTAAAAAGAGATATTGGTCATGACGGAAGTGATGGCATTGGGATTGTATTGGACCCTACCAATCAAAGAACCAATGGATTCTTTTTTGTGGTCAATGCTTTTAATGCCCAAAGTGAAGACCAATTACCATTTGCTGATGACGATAGTGGCCCCTCTTGGAGTTGGGACAATAAATGGTTTTCTGCCACCAAACAATACACTGACCGATGGACTGCTGAGATTGCCATTCCTTTTAAAAGCATTCGGTATTCTTCAGAAAAATTGCTCTGGGGTCTTAATATGGTGCGCATTGATACTAAGGCCAATGAATACAGTACTTGGACACCCATGCCACAGAATTTTAAATCCATGGACTTGGGTTATACGGGTGCACTTGTTTGGAGCACTCCTCCTCCAGCAGCAGGAAGCAATATGGTGCTGATTCCCTTTGTTACCGGAAATGTAACTGGTGATCAAGAAAACGGTGTTGCTGCTGCCGCTACTGGCAATGCGGGTTTTGACGCAAAAATGGCATTGACTTCTTCTTTGAATTTAGACCTCACCGTAAACCCCGATTTTTCTCAGGTAGAAGTTGACCAACAGGTAACCAACCTAAGTAGGTTCAATATCTTTTTCCCTGAACGAAGAACCTTTTTCTTGGAGAATGCAGATCTGTTTTCTCAATATGGGATCCCACCCATCAGACCTTTTTATTCTAGAACCATTGGACTTGATAAGGATGGCAATAAAATTCCCATTTTGTTTGGAGCAAGGGTATCCGGAAATATTGCCAAGGGTACTAGGGTTGGTTTGATGAATATTCAAACTGGTAGACAGGGTAGCTATGCACCAGAAAATTATACAGCTGCCAGTATTAGTCAACGCGTACTCAAAAGATCTACCATCAAGGGCTATTTTTTAAATAGAGAGAATGGGATTACTGAAGCAGAGAAAAAACAAAATCCCCTAGACGCCTACGGACGCAATGCAGGTGTTGAATTTGGCTACAATAATTTAAAAGGAACCTGGAGTGGATGGGCTGCTTATAACCATTCGTTTAAGCAAGGCATAAGTTCAGAAAATGCTTATTACAATGCAGGTCTTAGCTATAATGGTAGAAATTTTAGTGCGGTGATAGATATGGGTAACCTAGGTACTAATTTTTATACCGATATGGGATTTGTGGAGCGCATTAATAACTATGACGCAGACCGCGATACCCTAATCAGGATGGGATTCAAACAGGTCTTCAACAATTTTGGTTACAAGTTATTCCCTAAAAAAGGAAAAGTGAATCAACATGGTTTACAGTTAACCAATTTCTTAGTCTTCAACCCAGACAATTCACTCAATGAACGCACCAATGAATTGGAATACCAAATGCAATTCAAGAACACAGGATTTCTGTTTGTAACCGGTTCTGTGAACGAAACCAATTTGTTATACGCCACTTCTTTTACAGATGCCAAACCCATCCCAAAGGGTAATTACAAATACAACCAATTTGGATTTGGATACCGTTCTGATTTTCGCAAAGCCATCAATATTATGGTACGCATAAATGGAGGTGGATTCTACAATGGGAATTACCAAGGCATTAGCACTACCATTAATTTGCGCAAACAACCACATTTGAATGTGGCGCTACAATTAAACTATAACCGTTTGCAATTCCCTGAGGGATATGGCAGCAATGAACTGTTTTTGATTGCACCCAGAATTGAATACAATTTCAATACCAAATTATTCTGGACTACTTTTTTACAATACAATACCCAGCGCAATAATTTTAATATCAATAGCCGCTTACAATATCGTTACAAACCCATGAGTGATTTCTTCTTGGTGTATACTGATAACTATTATACTGATCCACTTTTCCGCAACAAGAACAGGGCCATTGTATTTAAATTGAATTACTGGTTAAACCTCTAATAGTTCTAGACAATAGAACACATAAAAAAGCCGTCCCAATTTTGAGACGGCTTTTTCTATTTCCAACTGATTAGTTTTTGATACCAATCACTGGAACCTGTTTCTCATTGATCATTTTGTTATAAGACTTCAGGTCTTGAGTCAAAATCTTTTTCAGCTTAGCCAATTGAACATCGGCCTGACCACCAAGATCTGCAAGTGTTTCAATGGCTTGTTTGCTTGGCGCATTCTGACCACTAGAAGCTACACCATATAGACCAGCTAGCTTGTCATTTAGGCGAATAGGGAAGTTCAATACGTCTTGGAAGCTCTTGGCCTTGGTTTGATACAAAGCTTCTTCAATAGCCGTTAATTGCTTATTAATGCTATCTCCCATTTGTTTGAGTTCCTTAGTGCCATTGCTGTCTAATTTGGCATTAAAGTCTGTAATCTGAGTGCGTAAAGCCCTAATATTTTTGATGCCTTTTTGCACTTCATTAAACTTGTCACGAACTTGTAATAAGAAGGCTACTTGAGCGTCATAATCGGCTTCTGTTGCTTTGTAATTAGGATTGTTCTTGATTACAAAAGGAACATCTACACTGTCTTTGCCATAACGGAAACGTGCGCTGTATTTCCCAGGAGCAGCTTTTACTGCACCAACGCCACCATTCCAAAGAATCATGCCATCCGATTTTTCACCTTCTGGATAGTTTTGATCCCAAGCAAATTGATTGAGTCCTTCATTGATTTCTAATTTATCTGCTGCATCTTTAGACTTAGTACTAAAAGTCTTGATCAGTTTAGACTGTTTGTCATATATGCTGATAGATACCCTAGAAGAATCATTGGTATTTCTCAAATGGTAATT
>CAIZMD010000770.1 GCA_903933995.1 uncultured Bacteroidota bacterium | reverse complement strand
CGTTTTGTAGGAGGCCGTACAAATGGTTTAGCCATTGTTAGCCCCCTAATAATCACCTATGAACAAATTTCTATATTCTGGAATATGGTTATTCCTGTTTTGTGCTATAACAGATTTTGTTAGAGGACAAAGCCCTACGGCACCAGCACTTCAATTTAATATTTTCCTTGAAAAATCTGCCAAACTTAGTTCTAACGAAACGGAAGGGCCAATTGCATTGGGAGAAGATCTTACCATCAATGGTAATTACCAAGTAGCCATTAAGAACGCTGGAACTTTTATGGTTAAGAATTTAGCCATTGGACTTTTGGTAAATGGAAAAATTATTTACAAATCTGGCAATAGTCTGCAAGTAAATAATGGATATGTAAAAATTGGAGATCCCGATAAATCCAAGGTTTGGTATACTGATAAGAATGGTGCTTACTCTCCCATCCAAATTACAACCGGAGATTATAATAGTAGCCCAAGAATCCAATTACAATCTAGTGCAGATAAATTAGGGGTTAGTGCTTCAAATAATCCAGTATTTGAGAAAGAGTTAATCAAGTTTGACAAAGCCATGGAAACCATGCGCAACAGTTCTTTAGACATTTCTAAAAACAAACAAACAGCTGTCTTAACAGATGCAAATGGAAAGTCTTTTGACGAAAAAGATTATCCTGACCAGGTTAAGATTAAGCTAATAGAAGGGGTTAATTATTTAAATATTAGCGGGAATGATTTGAATAGTGTTTCTGTATTTACCTATGAAAATAAACCAGATGCAGATCATGTACTGGTGGTTAATATTGATGCAGATAAAACATTCAATTGGAAAGTATGGAATCAAGCAGGTATTAGAATTGACCAATGCCCATTTGTTTTGTACAATTTCTATAATACAGAAACCTTAAAAATTGAGGGTAATAACTCTATAGAAGGCACGGTTTTTGCGCCTTTGGCAGATATTGTAAAAAAGAAAAATAGTTCAAATATTGAAGGGCAAATTATAGGTCAATCATTTGAACAGGATGCCGGTGAAAATCACTATGCACCATTTAGGCCAGACCTCTCAAAGGTTGGAAATTGCTCCAAACCAATAGTTGCTGTAATTGCAGGTGCTGATTCAGTTTGTAGGTCTGCTAGTATTACGTTAACCAATACAACGGCATCCGGCACATGGACATCTTCTAATACAGCTATAGCAACTGTTAATGCAAGTGCTGTGGTAACTGGTGTTGCTGCTGGTACTGCAACCATTAGTTATGCAGTTACAAATAGTTGTGGTACTACTACAGTTACAAAAGATATAACGGTGAATCTTCCGCCCTCTGTTGCTGCTATTACAGGTTCTAATACCGTTTGCTTGGGATTAACTGCTACCTTAAGTAATGCCACTGGATCAGGTGTCTGGTCTTCAAGTAATAACAGTATTGCAACTGTTGTTGGTGGGGTGGTTGTGGGTGAATCATTAGGAACGGCTAATATTATTTATACTGTTACTACCGGTTGCGGAACTGCTAGCAATTCCTTTTCAATTACCGTGCAAGATTGTGGCTCAGTTTCTTCAGGCGGTACTGGAGGACTCGAAAGCCAAAGCTTGGGTGATGCAGTAGCCAAACGATTATATCAATCGGCACTAAATGGAACCATGCAACAGCCAGCTTATGAATCAATGAAGCCTTGGGTGCAGTCTTCCATACAAAGAAGGATAGCAGGTACTATTTCAGCTGTATCAGTAAACAGTTTGTTGCCAATGCAATTAACTAATTCTAAATTGAAGTCTTATCTAACTTCTCCTACTGATATTCTTGGTATCACCAACGCCAAAGAAGTTGTTTCAGTTGATTATACTTTGAATGGATCATGTAAAGCTGTTGTATTTGCTACAACAACCAAAGCAGCCATCTACGACCATACAAAAGCTGTATGTGATAGATTAAAAGGAGCCCAAGTTGTGAAAATGGATTCCGTTCTTGTAAATGGAATGGGTCTCTTAAGATTTGCATTAAAATACGAAGACGGGCATACTGAAAATATTATCAGTTTTTCCGCTAGTATTAATCCTTCAAGAAATACCATTGCTATTCAGAGTAACTGGCTTAAAGCTTCCTATGTTGCTGAAGAGACCATGTATAATTTTCAAGTGTGGTCAGTTTCTGATGAATTGAGTACGGAGATTACTGGTAAAATTTTGACTCAGTTGCAACAAATGGCAACTGTTGAGCCTTTGAAAAAAGCTAGTTTATTACCAGATACTTATTTTGTTAGTGCCAAAAGAGATGGCGCTAATTTGGATATGCAGGTTCAAAATAACCTTGCTGGTACCTCTGGTTATTTTGAATTACATGAAAAAGCCAATGAGCAATCTTCCGTTATTGTAAGAAAAGTTCCTTTTAGTTTTTCAGCTATACAAAGTAATAGTTTACAACTACCTGTTTCAGACGCATTTGAAACTACAGTAAAAATGTACGTGAATAACCAGCTACAAGATGAAGTGTTTCTGTCAGATGGGGCATGGTCAGTAGATTATAATCCAGCCACTACGGTTTTGAACAAGTTTGAGGCAAAAAATGATAATAGGAAAACAGTTCCCCAAGAATTGCAGTTATATAGAAATGTATATGTTAACGCCAATACCAATACATACTTAACCTTACTTAAATTAATGCGTGGTGGTGGGTTGCCAAAAGACATTTCTGCCTATCAATCAATGAAGTTTAATGCATCAGGAAATGGAACCCTCAAAATTACTTTGGTAAAACAGTCTGTAAAGAATTGGGATGATCAATATTTTCTAAAAATCCCATTGAGTAATAGCCCCAAAGATTATCTAATTGATCTTGGAGAATTTGCTTCACTTGTAAATAAGAATAGGATTAAACCGGACGATATTAATTCCATTGTATTTACAGTAACTAATAGTGCAGGAACCACAAGCAGTATTAGTCAAACCATCAATAACCTGGCTTTTAGTAAAGAGTCTGTAAATTATATTCGGAGTCTATCGTCAAAAGAAATCAAGCTTTTTCCCAATCCTAGTTCGGGTAAATTCAATTGCGTTTTCCAATCTGATAAAGACTTGCAATTACAACTAAATATCACGGATGCTAGTAAAGGAATAGTATTGTATCGTAAAACAGTTGTTGCAGTTAAAGGCAGTAATACGGTTAGTGTTGACCTGAGTAATAGTATTCAAAACTTAAGTGTCTGCATATTAACCCTAGAATCCGAAGACGGTAATTATAAGCCAAGCAGCATTGTTATTCAACCTGTAAAATAGGGATTTGAAATTTGCGGCAATTGTATCGCAAAATTGTTCACTACAAAGATCCTCCCTTAATATATTTTACATCAACGGTCATTTCCATCATGGCATCACTCCCTGATAAACAGGCCATCATTTGGGTAAATGCCAGCTTTCCAAGTTGGTAGCCACTGGTTTCTACATAGCTGATGCTTGG
>CAIZMD010000769.1 GCA_903933995.1 uncultured Bacteroidota bacterium | reverse complement strand
GCATAATTGAGTACTGCATAATTGAGTGAAAGCGAGTAGTCAATTGAATTTTTGAAATACCATTTTTGTGGCGCAATAGGAAAAGGTGTTCCACTATTAGGAATTAACCTATTGGGTACAAAATTAATCTTAGAAGGAGTGGGGCTTCCAATGATCTCAGTTAATAGACCAATGATATTGTGGTAATAAGCCGTTGTTCTCAAACCGCCATTCCACCAAGTACTATATACGGATCCACTTTTCATAGTGTAGCCAGGTTTGCCTTCTGCATTTAGTCTGCTACTCATAGCAGCACCCATTGCATCAATCCCTGTCATCAATAATGGGTCATATACATAGTTAAACGGATCTCTATAAGGAGGGCCTGCTACTACGGTTCCTGCTGGCCCTGTTTGGTGGTGGTTGTACAAGATCTGCGGCATCCATTCAATATATTGTTGACGGCTCATATTGCGTGATTCACTCATGTTCATCATGTAAAAATCACGGTTATTGTCATGCCCAATATATTTTTGATATAGCCTAGGAAGGTTATCTGTACTGCGTTTTAGCGTATCTGTATTGCGCATGTACCAGTTTGATACCAATTCTTGTCCGTCTGGGTTAGCGTGTACAAAAAGGATGATGGTAGATTTTAGAATTCGGTTGGTTTCTTCATCTGTTCTAGTGATAATCTGATACAGGGTTTCTATCCATTGGTGTATACCCACTACTTCTGTTGCGTGTAATCCACCATCAATCCAAACAACTGCTTTACCTTCTGCGGCCAATGCTTTGGCATCAGCATCGCTCAAGCCTTCTGCCCTTGCCATGCGTTGTGAGATAGACTTGTATTTGTCTAGTTTGGCCAAATTGGCTGGATCAGAAACTACCACCATGTACTGGCTTCTTCCTTCTTCTGTATTGCCAATACTCATCAGCTTCATTTTTTTGGAAACAGCAGCCAGTTTTTTCAAATAGGCTTCTGTTTGGGTAAATGTGGCTAATTGATAATTGTCTCCAATGGCAAAACCAAAATGTGATTTTGGATTGGGAATGTTCTGAGCCATGGTATTTGCCATGGTAACAGTGATAAGCAAAAAGCATAATGCAATCCTACGCATAAGGTCAGTTTTGTTTGGATTGAATGTAAACCAAGAATTTTAAAACTGCATCATTTTTACATATATTATGCATAAATAGTTACATTTTTAAAATATGGGGGAGCTAACTTTGCTTATAACCCAGTGACGATGCGTGTATTAATAGTTTGCCTAGAGAATTGGGATACCCTTTCTGAAATACCATTCATTTTAAAATCAGCAGGTTGTGCCGTTGATGTTTTTTGCAGTAAAGATTCATGGCTTTTGTCAAATTCATTTTATGATAAATGGATAGAAAGAAAGAATCAACAAATTGAATATATCAATCAGGTAGAAGAATTTGTTAATACTGGAGATTATGATTGGATAATTCTAGCTGACGATGTAATTATTAAGCAGATAAATGAAAGCCATTTTAACGAACATCAACTTGCAAGACTGTTGCCAATTTCAAATCTTAATTATAGATCAATACTTAGTTCAAAAATTGGCTTATCAAATTTTTGTTTTGAAAATAAAATAGCTTCTCCTGCATATGTATTATATAATAATTCGAATGATTTAGATAATATTCAATCTAAAATTCGCTTTCCTGTAATTAATAAAATTGATTTTAGTTGGGGTGGTGCCAATATGTTTGTCTCTAATGATATTGAATCTTTCAAGTCAAATTTGCACTTGTTGCCTTTGAATCAAAATACCATGGTTCAGGAATTTATTATTGGAGAGGAAGTGCCTGTAGAAGCTTTATTTTATAAAGGTGAATTATTGGAATACATAACTTCTAAGATTTTAGTGTTTGACAAAGGGCCTTTTAGTCTGAGTACAAAACGTTTATATTATGATAACCCAGATCTAAAACCACTTTTAAAAGCATTAGGTAAAAAGCTTGGCATTACTGGATTTGCAAATATGGCATACATTAAAGAATCAAGTTCAGGTGTGTATAATTTAATAGAAATTGATTTACGTCCAAACTCTTGGATGGCCTATGGTAAATTTTGTAATAGAGATTTTTCTAAAGCCTTGAAGCAGTTTTTCAATGCTCATACTGTTTCATTGAATGAATCTAACAACGATTTCCAATCAATTGAAATCAGTCTTTTTTTTAAAGATGTTAGACGTGGCTTTTGGCAAAATGACCTTAAGTCTATATTAAAATGGATTTTCAACTTTAAACATTATTGGCAATTTATTCCTTTGTATGATTTGAAATTGATGAAAAGAATCATGAAGGAGCTAGGTAAAATAATTCAACGAAAAATTACTAATCTATTTAATCATTAGACTCAGATTGGTATTTGGTAACAATCTGGTAAAACTGTCTTAACATTCTGGTTACTTACAGCTTTTAATTTGCGGTATCTATAAAACCGCCCTTTATGAAAAAGCTG